>JAFUKK010000038.1 GCA_017473665.1 Lachnospiraceae bacterium | reverse complement strand
TTAATACTCCACTGATTCCTATTAGAATTCCTCTTTTCAATAGTCTGCTCATATGAATAGATGTATCCATAATTCTCTCCCAATCCTATTATGATAAACCTAAATGCTGATATGCCAGTTGTGATACCACACGTCCTCTGGGGGTACGGTTGATAAATCCATTTTTTATCAAATAAGGCTCATATACGTCCTCTATAGTACCTGCATCCTCTCCTATGGCGGCAGCTAATGTCTCCAATCCCACAGGACCGCCGGCAAATTTGGAAATCATGGTCTCCAAAATATTTCTATCGATGTGATCTAAGCCCAGTTTATCTACTTCCATTAAATCTAAAGCGGCGGAAGCCACTTCACGGGTAATCACGCCATCATATTTTACCTGCGCAAAATCTCTTACACGTTTCAGAATACGGTTAGCCAGTCTGGGGGTACCACGACTACGCTTAGCCATCTCCAATGCGCCTGACGGCTCTAGCTCCACATTCAGAATCCGGGCAGAATGCATGATAATCTGCTGTAATTCCTGAACGGTATAGAATTCCAGATGATGAATCATTCCAAAACGGTCACGTAATGGAGCTGTCAAAAGACCGGCTCTTGTGGTGGCGCCTACTAGGGTAAAACGGGGTAAATCCAGTCTTACACTGCGGGCGGAGGAGCCTTTGCCAATCATAATATCAATACAGTAATCCTCCATGGCCGGGTATAATACCTCTTCTACCTGGCGGTTCAAGCGATGAATCTCGTCCACAAAGAGCAAATCGCCCTCCTCCAGATTGTTCAAAATGGCTGCCATTTCTCCGGGTTTTTCGATGGCTGGTCCGCTGGTTACTTTTAAATGAACTCCCATTTCATTTGCGATGATTCCTGCCAGGGTAGTCTTGCCCAGACCGGGTGGTCCGTAAAATAGTACATGATCCAGAGAGTCATGGCGCTGCTTGGCTGCTTCAATATAGACTTTCATGGCTTCCTTTACTTTGGACTGTCCGATGTAGTCATCCAGTCTTTGGGGACGCAGGCTGCCTTCAATACTAATATCTTCTTCAGTTAAATTGGTTTCTATCATACGTTTTGCCATGTAAAATCATCCTTCTGACATACAAATTTAAAATATGTGCTTTAATGCGGCTTTTAAAATGGCACCGGAATCCATGTCCTCAATGTTTTCAATGGAATTGACTGCCTTCATAGCTTCGCTTTGCCCATAGCCAAGAGAAACCAAGGCAGCAACAGCTTCCTGCTTTTCTGCTGAATCAGCTCTCATATTAGCGGTTGCATACTGATTGATTTCTTTATTAATCAGAGTGTCGTCAATGGTGATTTTGTCTTTTAAATCCAGAATCAGACGCTCTGCTGTACGGGCACCGATGCCGGGAGCCTTGGCAATTGCCTTTGCATCTCCGGACATAATTGCAAAACGCAGGGAATCAGCATCCAAAGTAGACAGAATCGCTAAAGCGCCTTTGGGACCTATACCATTTACTGTAATGCACTGCTTAAATATCTGCAAATCATTCCGTGATAAAAAACCATACAACTGAAAAGCATCTTCACGTACCAGAGTATAGGTATAAAGCTTTACCATTTCTCCTATTCCAGGCAATCGGGAAGCTGTATCAGTGCTGATTTTCACATTAAATCCTACGCCCTGTACATCAATTACTGCATTCTCTAAATCATAATCTTCTAAAATACCATTGATATATGCAAACATAATGTTCTCCTACAATTCATTTGTAGTTATCTTAACACATTCGAACATATGTTTCAAGTGTGCTTTCGCAGTATTTTCCTGTAAACAATAAAAAAGCAGATAAAGTGCACAGCAGTAGTTAAAAACCAGCTGATAGGATAAGATAGATATAGGCATTCCAGGGTTCTGTTCCACTGGAAAATAGTGCTTATCCATAGTATACGGAATAAGCATGCTCCGGTTAGAGATACTAATGTGGGCATTAGGGAATAGCCCATGCCTCTCATAGAGCCTACGATGGTATCCATGGAACCACATAAAAAATAGGTGGGCCCGATAATGCTTAAACGTAATATACCATAAGCAATTACTTCAGGATCTGTTGAATATAATTGTAACAGAGTGCCGGAACACACATAGGAAAGGGTTCCAAATACTCCACCCACAATACACACCGCCACCTGACATATGAAACAAATTTTACCAATGCGCTTATATTCTTTGGCACCATAATTTTGGCCGGTAAAGCTGATGGCTGATTGGTGGAACGCGTTCATAGCGGTATATACAAAGCCTTCTATATTGCAGGCTGCCGTATTGCCGGCCATGGCAATGGAACCAAAGGAATTAATGGAGGACTGAATCAATACATTCGAAATAGAAAACAGTGCTCCCTGTAATCCGGCGGGCATGCCGATTTGTAACATTTTAATTAATTTATCCTTGGAAATGCGTAATTCTTTCAAGATAAGCTGATAACTGCTTTGGCATTTTATCAGACATCTAACCACTAAAAGTGCAGATACTACCTGTGAAATTACCGTAGCAAGTGCTACTCCTGCTACTCCCATGTGGAAACAAATGACGAAAATCAGATTCAAGACAACATTGATTACACCGGCCACTAACAAGTAATAAAGAGGTCTTTTGGTATCTCCCACAGCCCGCAGAATAGCACTGCCAAAATTGTAAAGCATCATCATAGGCATGCCGGTAAAATAAATACACATATATAGTGCAGAGCCATCAATTACATCATCGGGAGTACCCATCAAAATCAGAGCCGGTCTGGCAATACATATACCTAATCCAACTAAAATCAATCCACATATAATACTGGTCAGAATCGCTGTATGTACGGTTTCAGATAATTCTTTTTGTTGTCCTGCACCATAATAACGGGCTACCAGTACATTGGTACCTACAGATAAACCGATAAACAGATTTACAATCAGATTAATCAGGGAACTGGTAGAACCCACGGCAGCCAGAGCTTCATTTCCTGCAAACTGTCCTACCACAATGATATCGGCTGCATTAAACATTAATTGTAACACGCCGGATAACATTAACGGAAAATAAAATACCAGAATCTTTCCTAATAAAGGTCCATGGCACATATCAATTTCATATTTCTTTTCTTTTACTACCGCATTCATATTAACACTTCTTTCTGATTCCATATGCAATAGAAATCTCCGCCTAAAAATAGACGGAGACTCTGATTTATTTATTATTAATATAATTGATTAATCCTTCAGATGCAATAATTTTCTGCATGAATTCCGGGAAAGCCTGCCCCTGGAAGGATTGTCCTTTGGTAATATCAGTAATAATACCGGTATTAAAGTCTACTTCTACTGTATCACCGGCTTCAATGGCTTTAGCAGCCTCGGGACATTCTATGATAGGAAGACCGATATTGATGGCATTACGGTAAAAGATACGGGCAAAGGTCTCAGCAATGACACAACTAACACCGGCAGCCTTGATGGCAATGGGAGCATGTTCTCTGGAAGAACCACAGCCAAAATTCTTGGTTGCTACAATAATGTCGCCCTTATTTACTTTTTTGACAAATTCTGTATCAATATCCTCCATGCAGTGGGTTGCCAGTTCTGCAGGATCAGAAGAATTCAAATATCTTGCGGGGATAATAACATCAGTATCTACATTATCACCATATTTAAAAACAATACCTTTTGCATTATTCATTGTTTGCGTTCCACCTTTCTATAAGTCATTAGGGCCGGAAATCTTACCGGTGATTGCGGAAGCGGCTGCTACGGCAGGGCTTGCCAGATAGATTTCACTGGTAATATGCCCCATTCTGCCTACAAAGTTACGGTTGGTGGTAGATACACATCTCTCACCTTCTGCCAAAATACCCATGTAACCGCCTAAGCAGGGACCACAGGTGGGAGTACTTACTACTGCACCGGATTCAATGAAGATTTTTAATAAACCTTCTTCCATAGCCTGCATATAAATAGCCTGGGTAGCAGGAATAATGATACAACGCATACCCTTTGCCACATGTCTGCCCTTCAGAATCTCAGCTGCACAGCGCAGGTCATCAATACGCCCGTTGGTACAAGAACCGATTACTACCTGGTCAATAGCAATCTCATCGATTGCATCAATGGTATGGGTGTTTTCAGGCAAGTGAGGGAATGCCACAGTGGACTTTAAGGTACTTAAGTCAATGGTGTACTCTTCGTCATAAACTGCGTCTGCGTCTGCTTCAAAAATCTTGAATTCTCTGTTGGAATGCTCCTTCATATAAGCGATAGCTAAATCATCTACAGGGAAAATACCGTTCTTGCCGCCGGCCTCAATAGCCATATTTGCAATGGTAAAACGGTCATCCATCGTCAGATTTGCCACACCTTCACCTACAAATTCCATGGACTTATATAATGCACCGTCTACACCAATCATACCGATAATATGTAGAATCACATCCTTACCACTGATCCACTTAGAAGGCTTTCCTACCAGATTAAACTTAATGGCGGAAGGTACTTTGAACCATGCTTTGCCGGTGGCCATACCGGCTGCCATATCGGTACTACCCACACCAGTGGAGAATGCACCCAATGCACCATAGGTACAGGTATGAGAATCCGCACCAATAATCACATCACCTGCAACAGTCAGACCTTTCTCAGGTAACAGTGCATGCTCGATACCCATCTCTCCTACTTCAAAATAATTGGTAATCTCATTACGTCTTGCAAACTCTCTTACACATTTGCAATGCTCCGCGGATTTAATATCCTTGTTAGGGACAAAGTGATCGGGTACCAGGGCAATTTTATCCTTGTGAAATACACCGTTCACGTTCATTTTTTCCATTTCCTTGATAGCTACCGGGCTGGTAATATCATTGCCCAGTACCAGGTCCAGATTGGCTTCGATCAGCTGTCCTGCTTCAACTTTTTCAAGACCTGCTGCAGCTGCCAGAATCTTCTGTGTCATTGTCATTCCCATAACTAATAACCATACCTTTCGTAAAATTTACATCTTTTGCTATCATACCATAGAAATAAGCATTTTGAAATAGGTATTTTTAATCTCTTCTATGACATATTTTAAGAAAATATATTTTGTGCAAGTACAATGTCACTTTTCGCTGTTACATAATAAAGAGAGCACTCTTTTCAGAATGCTCTCCTGTTATCATAAACATTGATAATGCTTGCGTCAGATTAGTTGTTAATCAACTTATCTTCCTCATTATTCCAGCTGTAAAGCTTACGGATTTCTTCGCCAACTTTCTCAGCGGGATGCTCAGCACCCAGCTTTCTCATAGCCTTGAAGTGTACCTGCTTGCCTGCATCGGACATATCCAGTAAGAAGTCCTTAGCGAAGGTACCATCCTGAATATCGCTCAGAACTTTCTTCATAGCCTTCTTGGTATCCTCGGTAATAATCTTAGGTCCGGTAATATAATCGCCGTATTCAGCAGTATTGGAGATAGAATATCTCATTCCTGCAAAACCACTCTGATAAATCAGGTCTACAATCAGCTTCATCTCGTGGATACACTCGAAGTAAGCGTTTCTCTCATCATAACCAGCCTCAACCAGGGTCTCAAAACCAGCCTGCATCAGGGCACATACACCACCACACAGAACTGCCTGCTCACCAAACAGGTCGGTCTCGGTCTCGGTACGGAAGGTGGTCTCCAGAACACCTGCTCTTGCACCGCCGATACCCAGAGCATATGCTAAAGCAATATCCTGTGCCTTGCCGGTAGCATCCTGATGAACAGCAATCAGGGAAGGAACACCCTTGCCAGCCTGATACTCGCTACGAACAGTATGTCCGGGGCCCTTAGGAGCGATCATGGTAACATCTACATTTGTGGGAGGCACGATACATCCGAAATGAATATTGAAACCATGAGCGAACATCAGCATATTGCCCTCTTCCAGATTGGGCTCGATGTCTTCCTTGTACAGTTGTGCCTGCTTCTCATCGGTGATCAAAATCATGATGATATCAGCCTTCTTTGCAGCCTCTGCTGCGGTATATACTTCAAATCCCTGAGCAACTGCCTTGTTCCAGGACTTGGAGCCTTCGTATAAACCAATGATTACATTGCAACCGGAATCCTTCAGATTCAGTGCATGTGCATGACCTTGGCTACCGTAACCGATAATAGCAATGGTCTTGCCTTCTAATAAAGAAAGATTACAATCTTCCTGGTAAAAAATTTTAGCCATTTTTCTCTCCTCCACGAGTTCTTTTAAAAATTTATAACTGATAGGTTTCCCTAGAGCTAACAAAATCTTCTGTAAGGATAAACGCAAATATCCTACTCCATATATGTAACGTTTTCTGTGCCACGACTAAGACCGGTAATGCCGGTTCTGGCAAGTTCTAATATCTCATGTCCGCTAAGAAGTCCCATGAATGCCTCAATCTTATTCTGGGTACCGGTCATCTCAATCACAAGACTATCGGGAGATACGTCAACAATTTTGGCACGGAAAATATCCGTGATTGCTACAATGCTAGGACGTTCCTCTGCACTAGCCCTGACCTTAATCATAACCAGTTCACGGAATACACTTTCATCCGGACGAAGTTCCTTAATATCCTTTACATCAACCAGCTTGCTTACCTGCTTCTCAATCTGTTCCAGCACTTCATCATCACCGGTTGCTACAATGGTAATGCGTGAATATCTGGGGTCCGCGGTGCCTCCTGCAGTGATACTCTCAATATTATAGCCTCTTCTGGAGAATAAGCCGGAAATACGACTCAATACACCGGAAGTATTATCTGCGATTAATTGAAAAACTTTCTTTTGCATATCTATCCCTTCCATAATGTCCATTTCACTATAATATAGCAATTTCAAAGCAGATTGTCAACCCAAAACGCTTTAGTTCTCTAAAACTTTAAAACACTATTGCG
>JAFUKK010000037.1 GCA_017473665.1 Lachnospiraceae bacterium | reverse complement strand
TCCTTCTTTATCACTTCGCTTTCGCTTAGGTCTCCAATGTACCTTCTCCAAACACAAATCCAAAATAAGCTCCACAACCTCCGCCACTAGCTCAATAATAAATTCCATCCACATGCCACACCCCTCCAAATATCTACTGATAGTTGCTGCTATATTAATAGTTTATCCCCGAACAACCGTCAAATAAATATTAGAAAGTGCACATTACAGCCTCATTTCGTGCAATAACCCGGTACTTTGTCATAACACCTCTAAGGTTCCCTGCAGCTGTGTCTTTAATTCTTCATAAAATCTCTTCCGCATATCACACTTGTCATTCCAATATGCCTTAGCAGTATCCGTACCGCAGATACGGTTGTATGCTCCATCCACTTCTGTTAGTCTCTTTTCGCATAGATCCAGTAGTTCCCGGCTACTTCTTTCGCCGATGTCACTTCGGCCCAACATACAAATGCGCATAGCATCAAAACGATCCAAATCATCTGCATCCCGGACACTTAATTCGAAAGGAGTAGCATCCTCCGGCACATCATTCCATTTATCATGAATGGCTATGGCCTTGCAGATACTCTCCGTCAATTGCTCATCATATCCTATCTTCTTTAAAAAAAGTGCTGCCACATCTGCACTGAATGCAGGATGTTTATCAAAATCTTCTATGCTCTTACACTCAGGATATCCCACGTCATGAAGCAAGCACGCCATTTGCAAAGGCTCCGGATTCCATCCCTCTCCCTCTGCGATCCGTTTCCCCCAGGTGGCTACCCGTAGAGAATGCTCATAGCGATAGGTCATATCATATCGCTCCGGGCAGGGGCCCAAAAACTCCTTCACGAAGGCATGAGTAGCCCCTAAGGGATCATCACTTTCTTCGTATTTATCTATGATTTCCAATACAGGCCTTTTTTCTTCCTGCACCTTCTTTGTCTTGAAACGCCCAAACATTACTTCACCTCCTGCAAACTCTTACCATCATACCGGATGCGTCTGATTTCAGCATACTGTCTGGGAATCTCATCCCCCAATGTATACATAATCATCATGGCATGACAGGATACGATTACCTTGTCATACTGCAAATATTTATCAAACACCTGCAGCACCCGCTCCTTTACCCGGTCAGGATGTTCCCATTTGCTACGAGGATTCCACTTGGTATGATTAAACTTCCAGGTCAGCATCCGCTCCCGAATGCCGGGACGCACGGAATGAGTCTTATCCAGTTCCCACTCATGGAGTCCGTGCTCCACAGCCACATCCAAATCCAGTTCCTTAGCCATCATACATGCTCCCTGCATACATCTGGTAAAGGGGGAAGAAATAATGATATCCGCATTCTCCTCTTTTAATCTATGTACTGTCTCCCGAATCTGTCGCACACCCAACTCTGTTAGAGGCGCAAAATTCTTTGCCACCCCAATACCTGCCCAGTCATTTACCACATCATAATCCGGCTCTCCATGACGTACCATAATAAATTCTGTCATATGTACCCCCTATATCACCACATCTTTTTTCAGTATACCATATCCCATTATTGCAGAAAATAGTTCCATTTTCATACCCCTTGAATATCCATACCGCATGATATTCTCATCGATACTCACACAAACAAAAAAGAAGTGCTAAAACCTAGCACTTCTGAAATGGTAGTTGAAACGGAGAAAGAGGGATTTGAACCCTCGCGCCGGTTGCCCGACCTACACCCTTAGCAGGGGCGCCTCTTCAGCCTCTTGAGTATTTCTCCAAAATCTGAATCACGTCACTACCAATATGTGATTGTCACGTCTCACGACGCAAGTGTTATTATACATATTAATCCTGCGTTTGTCAATGAGTTTTTATTGTAAAAAAACAGGGACTTTTGCAGGTATTCTTTGCGTCACTTTTACTATTCATACTGAGCAATTGCTTCCTCGATACGACGTTTTACCTCTGCCGCAATCTCCCCGGTCTTCATATCCTTATACTCCTCATAGTACATGGGAGGCAGATAGATCAGTTTCACCGTCACAGGCTTTACAGACTTCTCATCAAAAGGTTTAAAGGAATCTATCAAGGCACAGGGCACAATGGGACACTTGGCTTTCATGGCTGCCTTAAAACTACCGCCTTTAAAATCCAGGGGCTGATTACCCATTTTGCTTCGGGTACCCTCTGCAAAAATCAGGAAGTTCTTGCCTTGCTTTACCTGCTCTGCCATTTCCAGGATTACCTTCATGGACTGCTTGATATCTTCACGGTCGATTGCCAGAGAGCCCAGTGCATCACCAACCTGCTTCAGCAAAATGATATTGCGGGCTTCCTTCTTAATCACAAAAGCAAAGGGAGCCGGACAGGATTCCAAAAATACCAACACATCAAACAAGCCCTGGTGATTGGGATAAAAGATGTATCCGTTTTCCTTGGGCAGATTCTCCAGTCCGTGAGACTCTATGGTCACTCTGCCGGCATGATTAGCTGCCTTAGTTACCTTTTTAATATATGCATATGCTTCGGTAATATCTGCATTTCTTTTTTTACCGTATCGCCAGATACGATACATATAGTAAGGTGCTATATAAATCAATCTGACTACCATCATTATAATTCGCCACATAAGTTAATCTTCCTTTGCATATTCTTTGATTGCTGTTTCATACAGATTATTCCCAAAACTATCCATTACTACTATTACAGGGAAATCTTTTACTTCCAATCTGCGGATGGCTTCTGTCCCCAAATCATCATATGCAATCACTTCCGACGAAAGAATGGATTTGGAAAGTAAAGCTCCGGCACCTCCTACTGCTGCAAAATAGACCGCACCGTTTCTCATCACTGCATCCTTTACCTGAGGAGAACGCTTTCCCTTGCCAATCATACCCTTCAAACCCAAATCTAATAAATCCGGCGCATACTTATCCATGCGGCTGGAAGTGGTAGGACCTGCAGAGCCAATGGGTCTGCCCTCTCTGGCCGGGGAAGGTCCCATATAATAAATCACATTTTGTTTTAAGGAAAGAGGCAAAGCCTCACCTGCCTCCAAAGTCTCTGCCATACGCTTATGGGCAGCATCTCTGGCAGTATAAATCACACCTGTAAGGTATACATAGTCTCCGGCACGAAGCTGCGCCGCATCCTCATCACTTAAGGGCACATTGATATATTTATCCATCTTTACTCACTGGGCCGCACAAACGGCACTTCCTCATATTATATAATAGTAAAATACCTAGATTTCCCTTACCGCATGTCGATTCACATGGCAACAAATATTAATCGCCACCGGCAATCCTGCAATATGGGTAGGATAGGTATTGATATTGACCGCAAAGGCTGTGGTACTGCCCCCCAATCCTCCGGGACCAATACCCAGGCTGTTAATCCTGGTCAGCATCTCTTCTTCCAATTCCTTCACATAGGGAATCTCCGAATGCTGATTCACCGGTCTGGTCAGCGCTTTCTTGGCCATCAGGGCGCATTTTTCGAAAGTACCGCCAATACCCACGCCCACCACCATGGGAGGACAAGCATTGGGGCCAGCATCCTTCACTGCTGTCAAAATCGCATTCTTGACACCTTCTATACCATCTGCCGGCTTTAACATAAACACCCGGCTCATATTCTCGCTTCCGAATCCTTTAGGCGCTACGGTAATCTTTACCGTCTCCCCGGGTACCATTTCATAATAAATAATGGCAGGGGTATTGTCCTTGGTATTCTCTCTAAAAATCGGGTCCTTCACTACAGACTTGCGCAAGTAGCCATCCACATAACCTCTGCGCACACCCTCATGGATTGCTTCCTCCAGGCTGCCGCCGGTAAAATGTACATCCTGCCCGATTTCCATAAAAATCACGGCCATACCTGTATCCTGACAAATGGGAATCATATCCGCTCCCGCAATCTCCAGATTCTCCTGCAACTGGCCCAATATCTGCTTGCCAAGAGGAGCCTCCTCCTGTATGCAGGCACAGTCCAGCGCCGCCTTCATATCGGAAGACAGGAAATGATTGGCTTCTATACACATTTCTTTGATGTTGTCTGTAATTATACTTACATCTATGGTCCTCATGGTACTTCCTATTCCCTAATTTGCTTTTTGATTTCAACTAATTCTTCAGCAGAAGGTTTCATTTTCTTCCAACTCACCATAGATTCGTCCGCCTCATATCGAGGAATCATATGAATATGGAAATGATTTACGGTCTGACCCGCCACTTCTCCATTATTCTGTACCAGGTTCATACCGGCGCAACCAAGATTCTCCTTCATCTGCGCAGCTACCTTCTTTACAGTTACCAAAGCCTTTACTGCAATCTCATCGGGCAATTCAAACAGATTGGCTGCATGCTCCTTGGGCAGTAACAATGCATGTCCTCTGGTAGCAGGCTCAAGGTCTAAAATCACATTAAAATCCTCATCCTCATAAATGGAATTGGTAGGAAACACTCCATTAGCTAATTTACAAAAAATACAATCGTCCTTCATCACAATACCTCTCTATTCAAACATAAATAACTGATCCAATGTCCTCATCAGCCGGAAATCGCCCTTATTGGTCATGACGCCGGACATAAATGCCCTCTGGAAGGTCATCCGTCCGTTTACGATATCTTCCATGGTAGTCCGATTCAGGCGAATCTCCACATCAGCTGCTGCCATGGCGCCATACCGGCATTCCATGGTAGGACCCTGTACCTCCAGTACCAGGGGATTTTTCTTTTCTTCTATATAGATGGCATAATTAGCTCTAAACCCTGCCTGAGGCTTAAATACCTTGCGGAAATCAGCCAGATATTCACTCTCACTATCGGCTCCTTCATTGCTCAGCATGTCCTTAAACATACTGGTCAGTTCCTGCAAATCCTCCTTTTGACGCTGTACATAGCTGTCATCGGATACATACTCGGAGAGCTGCTCCGTTTCCTGAGGAGTCAAATCTGTAGCAGGGGACATGGATACCTTTTGCTTTACTGCCTGATTGCTGGCAGGGAAGCTGGTCATCTTTTGATTCACAGTACGATAAAGATTCTCCATCTTCTTCTCAATAATCACCGTATACTGGGGATTCATCTCCAGACTAATGGTATTCTCTATATATCCGCAGATACCGCTACAGGGCTTGCCTCCCAAAATCTCCCAAGCGGTAGTCAGACTCTGCTTGGCCTCCCGCTCACCATAGGTGGTGGACATTACCACAGGGCACATATAAATCTGGGAAATCCGCTCCTTGTCACCAAAAAGCCAGCAAGCATCCAGAAACTGCTGCATATATCCGCCGATACCATACCATTCCACAGTAGTCGCCAGAATAATACCATCCGCATCCTTCAGAGTCTGAGGCAGGGTGGTAATGGAATTCTTGTACTCATACAGATTGTAGCGCTCCACCTGTACCCGCAATTCCTCCAAAGTCTCCTGCATCTTATTAATCACATAAATGGTAGGATCATCAATGATTCCTCTTCCGCCGTAGTAAATATTGACCTTCAAATCAGCACCTCACGTTCTGTTTTCTTTTATCTGCGCATCTAATTACGATACTTGTTATTACACCGATTACCATACCGGTAATGATTCCTCCCACATGGGCCGCATTGTCCACACCTGCCACACCAAAGCTACTATATAAAGACAGGAAAAGCACTCCACCTATCCTAAGGGGCGTGGCATCCAGCAATCTCCTGCCGCTGAGCAACACCATCATCAATAATATGCCATCCAAACCAAACACGGCTCCGCTGGCACCAATACTACCTACCGTGATACCAAATCGAAGCTTATATAGCAGGGACAATACATTGCCACCTATACCACACAGGAAATAGGATATCCCATATGTCAGATGTCCCAATTCCTTTTCCAGCATGGAACCCACAAAGAATGCCAATATCATATTGTTAAACAGATGCCGTATATCCGCGTGTAAAAACATAGCTGTCAACACACGATAGTACTCCCCGCAAAACAGGGTATTCCATACATCCATGCCACCCATATTATATATCAAATCACCACTGAATGTACATAATAGAAATAGCAGAATATTGATCCCCACCAACAGATAACTGACAAGGGGGAGGGATTTCCACTTCTGTAACATCATATCACCTTCTATCTACCATCCAATGTACCACCTTTGCGCCCCTTGCGTCAATAAAACTAGCGGAAAATCAGCACGCATTTGCCCAGACGCACCTCATCTCCCGGCTCCAACAAACGCTTTTCATAGGGAAGCAAGCGTAGGCCATTCTTGAAGGTACCGTTGGTAGAATTCATATCCTCCAGGTAATACTCTCCGTCATAGATAAGCTTGGCATGAAGTCTGCTGATGGAGGCATCCTGTATCGCCACATCCACCTTATCCTGCTTTTTACCAATCAACACATCTTTTTGGGGCAACACCACATCTACAGTCCCGTCCGGTGTATACAGGCGATGTATTACCTCCCGAGGTTTCATCTCTTCCATATATATGGTATTACCATACTCCTGTGTTTCTTCCGAGGATATCTGTGCCATATAATCCGGCTCCTCTGCCACCTTCATACCGCCTATCTGTCGTTGCATGCTCTCCCGATAACTATTTCTTTCATTCCTTTCCCGTTTGCGCCGATTTTCCCAAAAAGAAAAGCGCCCCGGCTTATCCTTAAAAGGCAGTTCCACATCCGCCCCCTTTTCATAAGCAGGCACATCCTGTAACGACGTATCCGCTATAGACACCATAGTTTCCTCCTGCTGTCTCTCCACCCCTGTTGCAAGCACCCAGGAAGATTGCTCCACTACCAATACCTCTACATCTTTAAAAATCTGTCCTTCTAAATATGTAATGCCCATCTCATGAAAACGATCCGATACCCGATAGATACATTCCACCAACCCATCATCCCCGTAGTCCAAATGCTGTATCATAAAATCCAGCAATTTATCAAACTCACACTCCCCCTCATAATACGGCACATAAACACAATAGAATTTGTTTCTCTCCAGGTCCTGAAACAAATACTCCGGATTCCACACACAACCTTTTTCCTCCAGAAGAAAGCGCTCCAGTTCCCGTTGAAGTCTCTGCAGCGCCTGAAAAAAATCCAGGAACCATTGTCTGTCAATTAGTCTGCCCGCATATAGCTGACTGAGGTTTTGGCGTGAGGTAATATCATAATACAGAAATGCCCTATCATCCAAATACCGCAGTTCACAATCCAACAAGCCATTGATTCCGCCTCTTCCCAGAATACAATATTGATAACGACGCTCCTGGGGCTTTCCAATCAGCTCCATGCGCAGATAATTACTATGTAGATTTCTCACATACTCCATTTGCATATTAATTCTCCCCTTTTCCCCAACTCTTCGTGATTTTTTTGCAGCTACGGATTACAAACACAGGCGACAGTTTTCGATTTGTATAGGTAACCCAAACACCGGGCGCCCCTTTTCCGCTCATGGCCCATGGCCCCCATAAAGGTAATTGCAACTTTCCTCTGATAGTGACCTTGGCCGGCTCTATTTCCAGCTCCGGCACTGTCCAGATGCCCAGTAAATATTTCTCCCGGGCCAATCCCTCCTGCAATCGTACAAGCTCCCGCTTTGCCCCATCCATGGGTACTCCAAAGCTA
>JAFUKK010000036.1 GCA_017473665.1 Lachnospiraceae bacterium | reverse complement strand
TGTCCCAGGGTCAGAAACAGCTACTATGTATTGCACGGGTGATGCTGTGTTTACCTCCCATGCTGATTTTGGATGAGGCTACCTCTTCCATTGATACCCGTACGGAAATCCGTATCCAGAAGGCCTTTCATACCATGATGGAGGGACGTACCAGCTTTATTGTAGCCCATAGACTTTCGACCATCCGGGAGGCTGATATTATCCTGGTGATGAAGGATGGTAATATCATTGAACAGGGCAATCACGAATCCTTGCTGGCGGCAGGTGGATTCTATGCGAATTTATATAACAGCCAGTTCGCTGTATAATGTATGTGCATGATAATTGAATATTGAGAAAATAGGGCAGAATGTTGCGCACATAATATTACCCCGACGCATATGTTATAAAAAAAGCGTCGGGGTATTTTTATGGCATTAGTAGTGCTTGACGGGGGTCATGGCGGGATTAATCCCGGTGCCACATACCAGGGAAGACAGGAGAAAGATGATGCATTAAATCTGGTGCTGGAAGTGGGCAGAATATTGGAGGCAAATGGGGTGGAAGTATACTATACCCGTACTACGGATATATATGAATCCCCCTATCAAAAAGCAATGGAGGGAAATCAGTCCGGTGCGGATTATTTTGTATCCATTCATAGAAATTCCAGTCCCTATCCTAACCAGTATACCGGAATTGAAAGCCTGGTGTATAGCAGGGGAGGAGAGGCAGAGCGGCTGGCAATGAATATCAATGAGCAGCTGGAGATTATCGGATGGATTAATCAAGGGATTCAGGAGCGTCCTAATCTGGTGGTGTTAAATAGTACCACCATGCCGGCGGTATTATTGGAAATCGGATTTATCAATACAGATGATGATAATAATTTCCTGGATGCCAACTTTTATGCTACGGCACAGGCCATTGCAGACGGTATCCTGGTTACCGTTGGGTAAGTTTTACATAAAGCTTACTCAAAAAAAAGGTTACGCTGATATTGGATTTTACATTCCTTTGATAAACTGAATATGTGGTCAGGAAAGATATGACACAAAACTAATTTGTCGGAGGAATGTAAAATGAAAATTAAAAGTAGTAAAGTAATAGCTCTATTAGGAGCATGCATTTTCACAGTAGGAGGACTCACTGCCTGTGGCAATACGAACAGTAATATGGATGCTAATGCAGGAAATAATACGGAGGTGGCAACGGAATTGTCAGGTTCTGTTCAGTTGGTGGGCAGTACTTCTATGGATAAGCTGGCCAGCGCACTGGCGGAGGGATTTATGGAGAAGTATCCTGACGTGACAGTAAGTGTAGAGTTCGTAGGGTCATCTGCAGGAATTGAATCACTTTTGGATGGTTCCGCAGATATAGGCAATTCTTCCCGTAATCTGAAGGAGAAGGAAATTGCAAATGGTGCGGTAGAAAATATTGTTGCCATTGATGGTATTGCAGTTTGTGTGGACCCTACTAATAGCGTGAACAGTTTGACTAAGCAGCAGCTGATAGATATTTATGTGGGGGCCATCACTAACTGGAATCAGGTAGGCGGCATGGACATGCCTATTACTGTAGTAGGCCGTGAGGCAGGAAGCGGTACAAGAGGCGCCTTTGAGGAATTATTGGAGGTAGAAGATTTATGTACATATGCCAATGGGTTGGATAGTACAGGTGCTGTTAAGGCAAAGGTAAGTGCTACTCCCGGGGCAATCGGATATGTTTCCATGGATGTGGTAGACGATAGCGTAGTGCCATTGGCACTGGAAGGAGTAGCGGCTACTGTGGATAATGTCAAGGCTGGGGACTACTTCCTGAGCAGACCTTTTGTAATGGCCACCAAAGGAGAGATTTCAGAGCAGAACCCCTTGGTACAGGAGTGGTTTGCATTTGTGTTGGGTAGTGAAGGTCAGGACATTGCCGCTTCTGTAGGCTTAATTACTGTAGAATAAGGAAGTCAAGGGATGAATCATTACAAGGAGTTTTCTATAAAAAGCAATGTAAGAAATAAAGCTATGGTAGAGACAGTGGCACAAATGATATTTGCAATTTGTGCCCTGTTGGCTGTGGTAATTGTTGCCTCTATTACAGTTTATATGATAATCAGCGGAATGCCGGCGATTAGGGAGGTGGGGTGGAAGGAGATTTTGTTTGGAACGGTCTGGAAACCCACTGCCAAGGAACCGCAGTTTGGTATCTTATACGTAATCCTGACATCTATAGTGGGTACTTTGTTGGCGATTTTATTGGGCGTTCCCTTAGGACTTCTGACAGCAGTTTTTTTGGCAGAGATTGCCCCTAAGCCATTGACAAAGCTGGTAAAGCCTGCGGTAGAGCTGCTGGCGGGGATTCCGTCTGTGGTATATGGTTTGCTGGGGATATATATATTGAATCCTATCATGTTTCGGCTGGAGCTGTTTTTGTTTCGGGATGACCCGGCCCATCAGTTTACCGGTGGAGCAAATTTGCTCTCTGCAGTGATTGTGCTGGCAATTATGATATTACCTACGGTAATTAATATTTCTGAGACCTCTATCTGTGCGGTGCCCGGTAGCGTCAAGGCAGCATCCCTGGCTCTGGGGGCTTCTCATATGCAGACGATTTTCAAAGCTATCCTGCCTGCTGCCAAATCGGGAGTTGTTACGGCCGTGTTATTAGGCGTAGGACGGGCTATCGGTGAGGCTATGGCCATTACTCTGGTATCCGGAAGTACGGTAAATGTGCCGCTGCCTTTTCACTCGGTACGCTTCCTTACTACCGCCATTGTCAGTGAAATGGGCTACGCGGAGGGCTTGCACAGACAGGTATTGTTTACCATTGGAATGGTATTATTCTTATTTGTTATGGTCATTAATATCAGCTTGACTAAAGTATTAAAGAAGGGGAAGGCAGAAAATGACTGATAAGGCTTTAAAAAAAAGTAAGATAAAAATAAGTGAAGTGACATTGGGGCTTGCAATTTACTTTGCAGCAGTTTTGACGGTTGTTTTGCTGGTGGGTATTATTGGTTATGTATTTGTGAAGGGAATTGGGCAGATTGACCGTGAGTTTCTTACCACCGCCGGCAGCGCACGTAAGCAGACAGTGGGTATTGGAGGAAATATTGTAAATACCCTGTATATGATTGTGATTACGCTCTTGATGGTGACACCCATTGGTGTGGGGACAGCTATTTATTTAAATGAATATGCCAAGCCGGGCAGACTGGTTTCTTTAATTGAATTTACCACTGAGACCCTGTCCGGTATCCCCTCCATTATTTTCGGTTTATTTGGGTTGATTTTCTTTAATGGAATATTGGGACTGGGTTACTCCCTGCTTACAGGTGCATTTACCCTGGGCATTATGGTGTTGCCTTTGATTACACGGAATACCCAGGAAGCACTGAGCACCGTACCGGAGAGCTACCGCAGCGGAGCGTTGGGAATGGGAGCAAATAAATGGTATATGATTCGTACCATATTGTTGCCGTCGGCTATGCCGGGCATCGTTACAGGCATTATTCTTGCCATTGGACGTATGGTAGGGGAATCTGCAGCACTGTTATTTACGGCTGGCAGTGCAGCTTTACTGCCCCGTCTTACCGATGATTGGGGAAAGAACCTGGAGAAATTAGCCGGGAAGGTTTTGGAACCGGGGGGGACTCTTTCTGTAGAACTGTATTTACAAATGCAAAACGGAGAATATGAAGCTGCGTTTGGAATTGGTTGTGTACTTTTGATAATTGTACTTGTAATTAATATCTTTACCAATTTGATAGCAGGCCGGTTAAGCCGAAGCAAACAGATTAGTTAGTAATGAGGATAAAAAAATGACAGATGCATGTAAAATAAGGGTAAGGGATTTAAATTTGTATTATGGTTCCAATCATACCTTAAAAAATATCAATATGGATATTAAGGCGAATTGTGTTACTGCTTTTATCGGTCCTTCAGGATGCGGCAAATCTACCTACTTGAAATGCATCAATCGCATGAATGACTTGGTGGAATGTGCCAAAATTCAAGGGAAAATATATCTGGACGGAGAGGATATTTATGAAAGAGATGTGGATACTACTTTACTGCGAAAGAAGGTGGGTATGGTGTTCCAGCAGCCTAATCCCTTTCCCATGAGTATTTATGACAATATCGCGTACGGTCCCAGAATTCATGGCATTAAAAGCAAAGCCCAACTGGATATAATTGTGGAAACAGCCCTATGGGATGCCACTATATTTGATGAGGTAAAGGACCGCCTGAAAAAATCGGCCCTGGGGCTTTCCGGTGGACAGCAACAGAG
>JAFUKK010000035.1 GCA_017473665.1 Lachnospiraceae bacterium | reverse complement strand
CCATGCCTTATCCCGGATTCCCTACGGATATGCAGCCTCAGATTACGGTGGCACTGGCCATGTCTCAAGGTACCAGTATTGTGACAGAAAGTATTTTTGAAAATCGATATAAATATGTGGATGAGCTGACCCGTATGGGCGCTAATATCAAGGTAGAGGGTAATACCGCTATTATTGATGGTGTAAAGCGTTATACCGGTGCCAGTATTTCCGCCCCCGATTTGCGTGCCGGTGCAGCACTGGTGTTGGCAGGACTGGCGGCAGAGGGAATTACCACCGTAGAGGATGTGTATTATATCCAGCGTGGTTATGAGGACTTCCATTTAAAACTCCAGAGTCTGGGTGCCCAGATTGAATTGGTGGAGTCTGAACGGGAACTTCAGAAATTTAAATTAAAAATAGGATGATGCTATTGACAAAAGAGAAGTCCCATAGTATCGTGTATATACAATAAATAGTTTCTCTTATTCAGAGTGGTGGAGGTACATAGGACCTGTGAAGCCACGGCAACCCCTTTACGGAAGGTGCCTACCTGAGCGAATGATTTCGAGCAATAAGAGGATTTATAGTCGTCAGATATAAGTCCGCTTGTGTTGCAAGCGGACTTCTTTATGTTAAACAGCCCCTATATGGGAGAGAAAGACAAAGGTAAAATTACATGGAAAAGCATTTATTTACTTCCGAATCTGTAACTGAGGGACATCCTGATAAAATCTGTGACGCGGTATCCGATGCGGTACTGGATGCGTTGATGGAACAGGACCCTTTCAGCCGTGTGGCTTGTGAGACCTGTACCAATACCGGTTTCGTATTGGTAATGGGTGAGATTACCACCAAGGCCAATATCGATATTCCCGCAATCGTGCGTAAGACCGTTACTGATATCGGTTATGACGCTTCTGAGAAGGGATTTGATGGCAATACCTGTGCAGTAATGGTATCTCTGGACAAGCAGTCCACAGATATTGCAATGGGTGTGGACAAGGCACTGGAGGCCAAGGAGAGCCAGATGAGTGACGAGCAGCTGGAGCAGATTGGTGCCGGCGATCAGGGTATGATGTTTGGCTATGCTACTAACGAGACCCCGGAACTGATGCCCTATCCTATTTCTTTAGCACATAAGCTGACCCTTCAGCTGACCAAGGTACGTAAGGATGGTACACTTACTTATTTAAGACCTGATGGCAAGAGCCAGGTTTCTGTAGAATATGATGAGAACGGTAAGCCTTTGCGTCTGGAGGCGGTGGTATTATCCACCCAGCATGATGCGGAAGTGACCCAGGAGCAGATTCACGAGGATATCAAGAAATATGTGTTTGATCCTGTGCTACCCAAGGAGATGATTGATGAGAACACCAAGTTCTTTATCAATCCTACCGGACGTTTTGTAATCGGTGGCCCCAATGGTGACAGCGGATTGACCGGTCGTAAGATTATTGTAGACACCTATGGCGGATATGCCAGTCACGGCGGCGGTGCATTCTCAGGCAAGGATTGTACCAAGGTAGACCGCTCCGCAGCGTATGCGGCACGTTATGTGGCAAAGAATATCGTGGCAGCAGGTATTGCGGATAAGTGTGAGATTCAGCTGTTCTACGCTATTGGTGTGGCTCGTCCTACCTCCATCATGGTAGATACCTTTGGCACCGGCAAAATCAGTGAAGAGAAGCTGGTAGAAATTATCCGTGAGAATTTTGACCTGCGTCCTGCGGGCATCATCAAGATGCTTGACCTGCGCAGACCTATCTACAAGCAGACCTCTGCTTACGGTCACTTTGGACGTAACGATTTGAACCTGCCTTGGGAGCAGTTGGATAAAGTAGAAGTATTAAAGAAATATTTATAAGTCGTTGATGGCTGTGGTATCGGTTACGGTACCACAGCTTTTCTTTTTGAGGATAGAAGTTTCCGATGGTTTTCCATAAGATTTGATTGAAAAGGAAGAGAAATTATTTTAAGATAGAAGTAATAATGTTTGCTTGTAGGAGAGAGCTGCATGGAGTGGGAAGAGAATTCATTTGTACCACAGGATGAGCCCCAAAAGGGGAAGAAGAAAACACATCTGACAATACTGGCAGGGGTGTTGCTGGCTATGGCTTTGATAGGTGCCGGCATTTTTGTGACTCCGTATTTGATGCCGGTGGAACAGATGGCAGGACGGTTTACCTATGAATTGGGACAGACTGTCAGCCGTGAGATAGAAGACTATGTGATAGGA
This sequence comes from Lachnospiraceae bacterium, assembly GCA_017473665.1. GTDB lineage: Bacteria > Bacillota > Clostridia > Lachnospirales > Lachnospiraceae > Acetatifactor. Next base: position 464 of record JAFUKK010000035.1, on the reverse strand, counting down.
CGTAGCTGGGCAACGGATAAGTGCGTTCTGGATTTGACGCAGGTACGGGAATATGAAGTGGGAGAATATCCCGTGACGGTACGTCATGGGTTTCAGCGATTTGACTATGTAATCCGGATACAGGATACAATTGCTCCTGTCCTGACCCTGCAGGGTGGTCCCTATGTGCTGGAAGTAGGAGAGGATTACGGCGTAGATTTTTTTGATATCGAAGCCAGGGATAATTCTACGCAAATTTCATGGGGCATCGTAGATGCGGATGGGGCTGGTGATTTGGGAGATGCACACCTATATGAGGAGACATTGTCCTATGATACCATAGGCTATCACAGGGTAGCTGTTTCTGCACGAGATGCTTCCGGTAATATCAGTTGGATAGAGCTGGACGTGCTGGTGGATGACGGACCGGAGATTACGGGAGTCATGGATTTTTATCTGGCAGTGGGAGAACGGCCGGATTATTT
>JAFUKK010000034.1 GCA_017473665.1 Lachnospiraceae bacterium | reverse complement strand
GCATCCTCTTCGCTAAAGTTTATTTCATTGATGGCTGCAAGAATCTCCTCGTCCGTAACGCTACGGTCGATAATGGCCTTACCGATTTTCTTCAGCAACACGAATTTGATGGTGCCTGCCTCCATCTTCTTATCGGATTTGGTCAATTTTAATATCTCTGCCGGGTCCAAATCATCTACAGAAATGGGCAGATAAAAGGGCACAAACATATCACGGATTTCATAATACTCCTCCATAGAAAGTAATTCCTTCTTCCAGGAAATATAAGCCGCTGCCACTGTTCCCAGCGCTACACATTCTCCATGATATAATTCAAAATTCTTGTACTTCTCAATAGCATGACCTATGGTATGTCCCAGATTGAGTAACGCTCTGTCTCCCTGCTCGGTAGGATCCTTCTCCACCACCAACTTCTTTACGGAACAGCTACGCATTACCATCTCTTCCAACACATTTAAGTCACGTTCACAGATTTCGTACATATTTTCAATGAGCCATTCATAGAATATAGCATCCTTAATAAGCCCATACTTCATCACTTCAGCAAACCCTGAGAAAAACTGACGTTCCTCCAGTGTTTTCAGCACACTAAGATTCATATATACCAGACGGGGCATTTTGAAAGCACCCACCATATTCTTGTAACCGTCAAAATCCACACCGGTCTTACCACCGATGCTACTATCGCATTGGGCAAGTAAGGTGGTGGGCATCTGAATAAAATCAATCCCGCGCAAATAAGTAGCTGCCACATAGCCGGTCAAATCACCTACTACGCCACCGCCAAGGGCAAGTAATACATCCTTGCGGTCAAATCCATTTTCAATCAGAAATACATAGGCCTGCTTTACAGTATCCAATGTCTTACTGGCTTCTCCTGCCGGAAATACAAAACGCACTGCCTTCTTACATACACCTGCCACCAGCTGCTCTACTTCTGCTCCATAGATTCCATCTACTGTGGAATCCGTAATAATACACACCTTTCGCTCTTGAAGTTCCAGTTCCTGCAACTCCAACCTAAGTTCCTCAAAGGATTGGGAAAATACAACATCATAACAAGGCTTCTTGTTATATAAAACGGGTAATCTCTGTGCCATAATACTCTTTTTGTCCTTTCTATGTACCTGTGTAATATCATCCGCCTTACTAGCAGAAAAACTTCCCGTTTCGTTACCGAACAGGAAGTTTTATTTACATTATAAACTATTGCTCAACGGCATATCCAATGCCCCACCAAAAATATCTGAAAAATCTCCGGATATATCCACTGTAGGTGGTGTAATAATAAATATGTAGTATGAAATCTTCTGCAAATTGCCACCTATTGCAAAAGTAGAACCGGAAGCAAAGTCCACGATTCTCTGTGCAATATTCATATCCAAACCTTCCAGATTTAAAACTACAGTCCTATTAGATAATAAAGTCTCCGTAATCTCCCTGGATTCTTCGAAAGAAGTGGGTTTGATCACACACACCTCCATACCTCCGGTAGCCTGAGGTTTCTTTGCAGAAGCGGTCTGACGAATGGGCGTCACCTTAGGCTGTGTTGCCTTACGGGGTCTTTCCTCGTATTCTACGGTCTCTCTGACTTGCTTTGCAGGTGCTACACTTTTACGGGGAGGCATCGCCTCTTCTTCCATCTCATCCTCATCATCCAAATAGTCATCATCATAATCATCATCTTCATTCAGCTTCATGTATTTCAAAAGATTATCTAATTTCATTCTAAATAAACCTTCCTTTACATACTATTTGGATACACTATAATCCCTGGCGCCGAATATCCCTGTACCAACTCGCACATAAGTAGCCCCTTCTTCAATGGCTACCTGATAATCTCCGGTCATACCCATGGACAAAACATCCATAAAAACATTATCAATGTTTTTGCTCATAATGTCAACAGACAATTGCTTTAAATTGCGAAAATACACTCTATTTTCCTCAGGATTTTCCACAAAGGGAGCAATGGTCATAAGCCCTTTGATTCTGATGCCCGGCAAACCGGCAACAGCCTCCACCAATTCCAATGCCTCCTGTTCAGAGGTACCGAATTTGCTATCCTCTGCAGCCACATTCACTTCTATCAATATATCTGAAATCACTTTTCTTTTCACAGATTCCCGACTAATCTCTTGCGCCAGTCTCAAGGAATCCACACTATGAATAAGATATACTCTGCCTACAATGTATTTTACTTTATTACGTTGGAGATGACCTATCATATGCCATCGGATATCCTGTGGCAGTTGTTCCATCTTTTCCAGCATCTCCTGTACCTTATTTTCTCCAAAATCCCGACTCCCGGCCTCATAAGCTTCCTGCAGACGCTGCACAGGATTGGTCTTGGTCACTGCTATCAGAGCCACATCCTCAGGTGCCCTTCCAGCTCTCCTACTGGCCGCATCCATTTGCGCCTGTACCTGTAATATATTATCCTTTATCATATTTACCTCGCTAATTGGTAGCAAACTGGTCATCCACAACACTTTCCGCATTCAGTACAATGAAATCATACGCCCTAAGACCATACTTGGTATTGGTCTTTACAATCGCATATTCATCATTTTGGGACAGAATCGTAATCTGTTTAAAATCAGCATATCCCTTGTTCACATTATATACACCAATAAGTGTTGCACGTTTACTTACAGTAAAAGTCCCTTGTCGGTCTAAGGTATAAAGCACATCCCCCACCTCCAGGAAAGAAGCGTCCAGATAATACTCCTTACTGTTTTCATCATAATTGTACACGGATATCTCTACCAACTCATTGGTGATATTTCCTTCTTCGTCAAAAGTTTGACGCATAATACAATAATCCCCCACATCAGAATCGGTAATAATATAATCCTCTTCTATCAGGAAAAATTCCTTTTGTACAATAGCTGAATTGGGTATCTTTAATCCCGTCTCATTCTCTATCATCAGCTCCACATCCAGAAAACGGTCACTAATAAAAGACACCATGGAATGATTAAAGAGCAGCTGCAGATAAGAATTCCCGTCCGTACCCTGTATCAAAAAAACCTGTGCCCAGGACTCATACTGATTCTTCAAAAAACGAACCTTGATATATCCTTCCTGTTGTAACTGTGCACCACGTGCTGCCGTAACAGGAATCACCACGGACCATTTTTCATCCGTACACAATTTATAAGCAGTATCTCCTTCTGCCACCAGCGTATTACCGGTCAGTAGTTTTTTCTCATAATTTTTTTCGTTAAAATGCTCTTGCTGCACCAGTTCAGGTGTGAGTGTCTCATAGCCGTCAGTCCACAAAGAAACAATACCCGCATCAGGAGCCTTACAGTATTTTACCGTTTCTCCCGAGGCAGAGGCTTCATTTATCACATCAATACTTTCAAGCATATTGTCATTGGCTATCTTAAGAACTGTATTGGTCAGGGAATGCTTGAAATGATATACATCATCAAAATATCTGGCATCAAATCCATGCATATAATCCACCAATTCACTACGGAAACGGGCCAATTCCTTTT
>JAFUKK010000033.1 GCA_017473665.1 Lachnospiraceae bacterium | reverse complement strand
TAGGTAATACACACATTGGGTGTGGTATTGGTTGATATATTGGTAATTACATCATTATATATCCTGCCATAATCCGTATATAACCGCAGATTTACCGAAATATTCGGATACAGCTCCTGGAAATCGCTGATTGCCTTCTCATATATACGGGTTTGATTCACATTGGTATCATTCTTGGCCCAAAAAGTAATCTCGTACTCTTTGGTAGTATCAAATTCCTCCGGTATAGCAAAACTACTACGTTCTACTGAACCATGGCATCCGGTCAGTAGCATCACACTCAATAGTGTACAAAATAAGCCAAGTGATATTTTTTTCCATAATCTTCTCATCCCTTGGTACCTCCTCTTGCCACGCCCTCCATAATCTTCTTATGGAAGATCAAAAACAATACAATCAAAGGTACTGATATGACCACTACTGCCGCCATCATGGCCGGAATATTCTCACGTCCAAAGCCGTTTTCCCTGATTTCCTGAATACCATTGGACACCAAAAAGTAAGCTTCCTCATCCGTAATCAGTCGGGGCCACACGTAAGAATTCCAACACTCAATGACCTTTAATATGGTAATGGTAATCAGCGTAGGCTTACTGATGGGCAACATCACCTTTAACAAATACTTCAAATCAGAAGTACCGTCCACCTTAGCTGCTTTGTACAGTTCATCCGGTATCAGTTCAAAATTTTCTTTTAAAAGATAAATATAAAATACCGATGTCACTGAAGGTAATATCAATCCCAGAAAGGTATTACGCATATCCCAGTTAGTTATGGTCACGTAATTGGTAATAATAACCAATTCATTGGGTATCATCATCAGCGATAAAAACAGGGTAAAGGTAATATTTTTCCCTTTGAATTCCAGTCTGGCAAAGGCAAAAGCCGCCAGTACAATTACTACTAACATCAATGCGGTAGTAGCAATGGTAAAAATAAGTGTATTTAAGAAATAGCGTCCCAAGGGTACCGTAGTAAAGGCATCCACATAATTCTGCAAGGTGGGCGATAAGGTATAGAGCTTGGGAATATATTCCGAATTATAAGCGCTGTAGCTTTTTACACTGGTCAGCACCATCCAATAAAAAGGAAATAATACCACCAATGCCCAAACAGACAGTAATAGATAAATAACTGTTTTCCGGACCCTCTCCCCGGTCCTGGCAGACTTTTCTATTTTTGCATAATCAACAGGTTTCCCCATATCTTTTATCCTCTTCTATTCGTAATGTACGTGCTTCTTACTTACCAACAGGTTGATGCAGGTAATAGTCAGCACAATGGTAAACAGTATAATAGCCGCCGCAGAAGCATAGGACGGATAACCGCCACTATTGCCGTAAAGCATATCATAGATATATCCAACAATAGTGTTCATCTCCGCCGTATTTAAATTGGTACCAAAAAGTGCCACCGCATCACTATAAGCCTTAAAGGCACCGATAAAGCCGGTAATAATCAGATAAAACAGCATGGGAGAAATCATAGGCAACGTAATACGTGTAAAGATACGCCATTTGGAAGTACCATCCACCTGAGCCGCATTATAATAATCCTGCTTTACGGAAGCAAGTGCGCTGGTCAATATCAGTATCTTGAAGGGTAATACCACCCATACGGTATAAAAGCACAGCACAAACATCTTTGCCCAATAGGGTCCGTCAATGAAGTCCACACTGTTTCCCCCAAACCAGTTAATCACCAGATTTACCAGACCATCCGTATAGGGAGTCTTCTTAAATAAAATCATAAACACCAGTCCCACTGCCAATGTATTGGTCACATAGGGCAGGAAATAAATGGTCTGAAACAGCTCCTTCAGCTTTTTAATAGAGCTCAATCCCACGGAAATCAAAAGAGCAATTCCGGTAGAAATAGGAACAGTGAAAATCACCAGTATAAAAGTATTTTTCACTGCCTGTAAAAAATAAGGGTCATGCAATACGTAAGAATAATTATATAGTCCTACGCCATAATAGGTCTGGGATGCAGAGTTGTAGCCCTCTTCAAAGGAGTAAATAAATACATCTATCAAGGGATATACCATAAATAATCCTAAGAAGAGAATGGCAGGCAACAGATACAACCAGCCCTTCAAATTTTTCTTATCCATATATGTATCTCCTGCTAAATAGTCTCAAAATAAATGCGCTCCTGAGTCTCCTTGTGAAACAGTAGCACTTTTGCCGGTTTTAGTGCAAACCGGACAGTATCCCCGGCCACATCAGCAGCATTTTCTGCACTAATAATGGAACGGATGTCTGTATTTTCACTCTCTTCATGTCGGGAAACCACTGTAATATCCCTTCCCATAACCTCCACTTCATCCAGCTTACAGCTAAGAGGCCCATCTGTCTGCAACACAAATCCTTCCGGCCGGATACCAACATGCAGCTCCTGATCCGGCACATTCTGTAAATTCAGAACCGCCTCCTGGCCAATATATAGCTGTCCCGACTGCACCCTGCCGCGAAATACATTAATTGGCGGTGTACCCAGGAATTTGGCTACGAATAAATTCACAGGGTCATCATATACCTGTTGCGGCTTGCCAATTTGCTGAATAGCACCATCCTTCATCACCACAATCATATCCGAGATACTCATGGCTTCCTCCTGATCATGGGTCACAAATATGGTAGTAATCTTGGTCTCTCTCTGGATACGGCGAATTTCTTCCCTGGTCTGGAGGCGCAATCTGGCATCCAGATTAGACAAGGGCTCGTCCATCAGTAGAATACGAGGCATTTTCACCAAAGCTCTGGCAATGGCCACACGCTGCTGCTGACCACCGGAGAGTTCACTGGGCTTGCGCTCCATCAATTCCTCAATCTGCACCAGTTTTGCCACCTCATAAGCTTTGCGCTGCATTTCTTCCTTTGTTAACTTTGCTTCTCCTTTTAAATTTTCTAAAGGAAAAGTAATATTCTGAAGTACCGTCAGATGGGGATATAATGCGTAATTCTGAAATACCATGCCTACACCTCTGTTTTCCGCAGGCAGGTTTGTCACATCGTCCTCTCCAAAGAAAATGCGTCCTTCTGTAGGTTTTAACAAACCACACAACAGGTTTAGCGCTGTACTTTTACCACAGCCCGAGGGGCCTAACAAACCAATCAGTTTACCATTAGGAATTTCAAAATTAAAATGATCTACCGCAGTCACCTCATCACGAGATTTCTTATTACGACCGGGAAATTTTTTGGTCAGATTTTGCAATACAACTTTCATAACTGCCCTTTCTTTGGTATGTATATTTTCATATAGATTTTACAACACAACTATTATATGCGTTCACACACGAGTTTTCAAGATTTTAATTCCTCTTTGACAGGTCAACCTCATACCCCTATACTAGTGTTATGCTGTTCTTGTGTTTACACTTCCTTCTTGGAACTGAGACACAATTGGGAAATACGCTTTAGGAGAAATTTTATCATGACCAATATTATAGAAATCACAGACCTTCTTGCTCCGGAGTTGGATATTTACGCAAGACTCTCTGAAAATCAGTTGTACCATTACTATG
>JAFUKK010000032.1 GCA_017473665.1 Lachnospiraceae bacterium | reverse complement strand
CCGCTGTCAAAAACCTGATAATCTGCCAAATCCTTGTCCTGATAGGGGCTATAGGTCTCCAGACCGAAGCTTTCGTGCCGCATAGCTGCGCAGCCAAACCGGGCCCCCGGACGAAAGCTGGTGGTGGAATCAAAGGGTGCTCCGAACAATACGATTTTCGCTTCTTCATAATCACTGTCACAACCGATAAAGGTCTCTATATTTCTTTCCAGCATTATTCAACCTCCTCCAACATTTTTTCCAGATATGCAGGCAGGTAAAAGGCACCCACATGTAATTTGGTGGTGTAATACTTGGTTCCCAAATTTAATCCCAACCACCTTTTTGCATCAAAATCATCAATGGGATGATATTTCTTGCTGGCAAAACCGAAGAGCCAATAGCCCGCCGCATAGGTGGGAATGTGAGCCTGGTATACCCGGCTGATGGGGAAGGTATTTACAATCCGTTTATGGCTACGCTGCATAGCCTGTGCATCATGCTTATAAAAGGGACTTCCCTGCTGATTCACCATGATACCGTCCTCCCGCAGGGCATTGTAACAGATACCGTAAAATTCTCTGGTAAAATACCCTTCCGAGGGACCAAAGGGGTCATTGGAATCCACAATAATCAAATCATAGGCCTCCTGACTGCGGCGGATAAAGCGCAGTGCATTATCAAAATAAATATGTACCCGGCTGTCATCCAACCGGCAGGCATTTTCCGGCAGATAAGCCCGGCAGGCCTCCACCACCTGAGGGTCCATTTCCACCAGATCAATACGCTTTACGCTATCGTATCGGGTCAGTTCCTTCACAACGCCCCCATCTCCGGCGCCGATGACCAGTACATCCTGCACATGGGGATGTACGGACATGGGCACATGGGTAATCATCTCATCATAGATAAATTCATCCCGCTCCGTGAGCATTACATTGCCGTCCAATGCCAGCACCTTGCCAAACTCCGGGGTATCAAAAATATCAATCTGCTGATAATCGCTCTTTTGTGAATATAAATGTCTGTTCACCCGGATACTATGCTTCACATCCGGTGCATGGTATTCGCTAAACCATAATTCCAACCGTCCATCCTCCTTATTCCAATACGTTGATATTCAAAATCTCCGGGTCCTCGGGACCGGTCATGGAGCATCCCTTTATTTTGGCATATGCAATATAATCCAATATCTCGGGAGTAATACGCTCCCCCGGGGCCAAAATAGGTATCCCCGGAGGATAACACATGACAAATTCACTACATACCAAGCCTGCACTTTCCCGAAGAGGCACACTCTTTTTCTTGGCATAAAAGGCCTCCTGAGGACTAAGCACCACCTCCGGGTCAATATACTCCTGACTCAGCAGGCCACTACTATCCTTCTGGTATCTGCGGCGGATTTCCGCCAGGGCACTTACCAGCCGCTCCAGCTCCTGAGGTCTGTCACCGATGGACAGATAAGCCAGGATATTACCGATATCACCAAACTCAATCTGGATATCATACTCATCCCGGAGAATGTCGTAGACCTCAATCCCTGCCAAACCGATATCTCTGGTATGGACGCTTAATTTGGTAGGGTCAAAATCAAATATAGAATTACCGTTTACCAATTCCTTCCCAAAGGCATAGTAACCACCGATGGCATTGATTTCTTCCCGAGCATACTCTGCCATCTGTACCACCTTGGCAAATACCTCCCGGCCCCTCAGTGCCAGGTTGCGTCTGCTGATATCCAGACTGGACATCAGCAGATAACTGCCGGAGGTAGTCTGAGTCAGATTGATAATCTGGCGCACATGACCCACATTCATACGGGGACCAATGAGAAGCAAGCTGGACTGGGTGAGACTGCCACCGCTTTTGTGCATGGATACAGCTGCCATATCTGCCCCGGCCTCCATAGCCGTCACGGGCATATTATCACCAAAATAAAAATGAGTACCATGGGCCTCATCTGCCAGACAGTACATGCCTGCCTCATGGGCCATTTTTACAATGGCTCTGATATCACTGCAAATACCGTAGTAGGTAGGATTATTTACCAATACTGCCACCGCATCGGGATGCTCCGCAATGGCTTTTGCCACCTGTTCCCTCTGCATACCCAGGGAGATACCCAACCGGTGGTCCACCTCCGGGTTTACATATACCGGAATGGCTCCGCACAATACCAAGGCATTAATCACACTACGGTGCACATTACGGGGCAGGATAATCTTGTCTCCCCGCTTACAGGTGGACAGCACCATGCTTTGAACGGAGCTGGTGGTACCTCCCATCATGAGAAAGGCATGAGCCGCACCAAAGGCCTCCGCCGCCAGCTCCTCTGCCTCATGGATGACCGATACCGGATGGCACAGATTATCCAAAGGTTTCATACTATTTACATCGATGCTGACGCACTGCTCTCCAAGGAAAGCTGCCAGCTCCGGATTTCCTCTTCCGTGTTTATGTCCCGGCACATCAAAGGGTACTACCCTCATTTGCCGGAAGGTCTGTAATGCCTCATAAATCGGGGCCCTGTTTTGATCTCCCATTGATACTCTCCCTTCCCGTTCCGTTCTTTCAACGCTTTCCCATTCACGGAACCTTTCCCCGTTCACGGAACGCCATTCACAACGTCGCACCTTCGGTGCTTTCTCGCTGCTTCGCAGCTAACGTTGCTCATGTACCGGCGTTCCCTTCGTCAATCAGTATAAGGAAATTATTATGAAAGCATATAATTTCCTTACACTCATTGACGTGTGAACTGTTGAAACAAAAAGACGCAAACCGTGTACACAGCTTGCGTCATCATCCAATTCAAATATTCATATATCTCACGCCCACAAAGCAGACCCTCTTTCTATCAAAGGTCACAAAACAGCGGTCCCTCAAAATAGGGTACACACTTCCCCCGGCGGAGAACGAAAATGGATATGTAGGATTCATAGAGTCTATATAGCAATCATACTTTTACTACTCTTATTGACCGTTTCACAAGTCTGCGCATACACGCATTTCGGTTATAAAGTAACCAACTTATAAAATTTGAGCTTCTAACTCAATCAATAAGGCGGCAAGCCGCCAATCGGCAGTGGACCCGGCTGTCCGTATGGCCTCGACTCCTATGGGAGTGGTCCGTAATAATGCTTGGAAAGACTCTGATTCCTAGATTCATTTCCATAAAAATTTATATATGATTATTTATGCTTTGTCAATACGATTTATTAAATTAATGTGATAAAGGAGTAAAAATAGGACCAATTACCCATCTTGTTACATTGAATATCCTATCATCATATACTACTATATACATGTTAATCATATGGACATATCAATACCATATACATATGATTAAGTGATTATATTATGATACTAATATATGATTAAGGTATTACATAAGTCAGGAAAGGATGTATAAAAATGGCTAACGACAGATTTGAAAAGGTCTACTCACAGGGTGCAATGAATGTAACAGAAATTTGGGTGGACAAGGAGACCGGTGTAAATTACCTGTATCATGCAGCAGGCTATTCCGGTGGCTTAACCCCCTTACTGGACAGTGAAGGAAAGCCCGTCATCACACCCTATTTGCAATATTAATTTGTTGAAAAAGAGAGTACCACAATCGATATGAATCGATTTTCAGGTACTCTCTTTTTTTATGACTATATACGTATTATCTCTGATACAGCTTGACCATATCTTCCATCTTACCGCCTACAAGCTCTCCACTTTCCAATCTACGGAACTGACTGAAAAATTTCCATGCGTTTTCACAATTTAAATGGCGCATCTCATGGGATTGGTTGCTGGCACTGCCAAAGATACTGTAACAGCAGCCACTTTCACTTTCAAAGAGATGCATGGTCAGCACACTGCCACGGTTTTTATCCTCTGCGGTACAAATTACATCTCCGTCAATGCCCCAGATGGGATTTACCCAACTGTCCTTTTCCTCAAATTTCACCTCATAAGGGGTAATTGCTTGATTTATCTCCAACACATATGCCATGCGGTTGGTACACTTGGGCTCCTGAAAGGGAAGCTCCGGCAAAGGAGTGTCCTCACCACCCACATAAAATACCGGCACAATGGTCTCCTGATTGAAATCCTCCACAGGCTGGCCATATACATTCAGACCCACATCAAAGGTGGCATCCATGGGAGCTACTGCCGCAAATACATCAGGGTACTCCTGGAACATATCCCAGGTCTTACATCCACCCATGGAAAATCCGGTGGAATAAATTCTTTCCCTATCGATAGGATACTTTTCCTTCAAATGCTCCAACACCGCCATAGCCTCTGTAGCAGTACTGTTCATATGATTTTCCACACTGACCAATAAGAAATCATATTTATTAACCACCAGATGCCAGTCGGACAGGGCCACCATACACATAGCAGAATCCCCGCCTCCATGGAAACACAGCACCAAGGGTACCTTCTCTCCGCTTTCCATAATATGCTTATTATAATAAGCCACATAGCCAATGGCATGCTCCGCGGTATCCTTGTCATCTCCCCGGTTATCCGGCGAGGTGGGAACCACACACATACCCGGCTCCACAGCCATGCCCAGGGCTTCCTTGTCTGCTTCCACATCCAAAAATCCCACCATACGGCGGTATTTCTTGATAAAGAACTTGAAATCTCTCACATAATCTGCCTGTTCCTTCACCAGCACCGCATCCAGACCTGCCTTCAAGGCCTCATTGATTTCCTCGCTGTTTCCAATGGAAACCACAGGGATATCCCTTCTTTCCGGATTGGGAACTACGGTTAAATTTTCCAGAATACATACCACGGGAGTAATATCTCCCTTGCCGTATAAACCGTCACCCTGGATAGTCTTTAAACAATTCCGGGCAATATAATCCGCAGAAGCT
>JAFUKK010000031.1 GCA_017473665.1 Lachnospiraceae bacterium | reverse complement strand
TAGGTTTCTTCCTTTTGTTTAACAACAGTCCTCGGAGCCTGCCGGAAAAGAGCAGACATACCATATCGCATCTTGCAGGGCTTACCTTTGGCATTTACATGCTCCATCCCCTGATTCTCACTGCCCTATGCAGCATTCTCCCCGGCATAGCCATCCATACAGGCATACCGGGCGTATTGATTATGACCCTGCTTACCTTCTTACTTTGTGCAATAATTGTTCGGCTTTTATGCCTGGTTCCATTGTTTAAAAAGTGGATTTTCTTTGCATAACTGCAAAATGCAACAAATAATTGGCACTTCAAGACAAAAAATTATTAGTTTTTCGTTTTACCATCTTATATAATACATTCATACCAACGATGAACTTTGTGAACAGTCCCCCTTTTTACTGTTACATTGCAAAGTACGAAGGATATCTTAACCAAAGGAAACTATATGAGAGCATTATTTATTGGCGGTACCGGAACCATCAGCATGGCTATCACCCGTGCATTGGCCCAGGACCGGAATTGGGAGCTGGTGCTCCTGAATCGTGGCAACAGAAATGAAGATATTCCCGACGGCGTAAAAATACTCCGGGCGGATATTGAGAACGAGGATGCCTGCTCCAAGCTACTGGAAAATGAATCCTTTGATGTGGTATGTGATTTTATCGGTTTTGTTCCTGAGCAATTGGAACGTGATTATCGTTTATTTGCAGGTAAAACCAAACAGTTTATGTATATCAGTTCCGCTTCTGCTTATCAGAAGCCGGTTGTGAATTATTTGATTACCGAAGAGACCCCACTGGAGAATCCTTATTGGACCTATTCCGCCAACAAGATTGCTTGTGAGGAATACCTGATGCAACAGTATCGGGAACATGGATTTCCGGTAACCATTATCCGTCCCAGCCATACCTATGACGAACGTAACATTCCTCTGGGTGTACACGGTGATAAGGGTAGCTGGCAGGTTGTGCATCGCATGTTGGCGGGCAAGCAGGTAATTATTCATGGTGACGGCACCAGCCTCTGGACCCTCACCCACAATAGTGATTTCGCTAAAGGTTTTATCGGTCTTATGGCCAATCCTGATGCAATCGGCCAGGTCTACCAGATTACTTCTGACGAAAGCCTTACCTGGAATCAGATTTATGAAACCATTGCAGATGTTTTAGGTGTTGAGTTGCATCCCTTTTATGTGGCTTCCGATTATCTGGACAGTGTGGCTCCTTATGATTTTAAGGGCAGTCTTATTGGCGACAAGGCCAATACGGTGGTGTTTGATAACAGCAAGCTAAAAGCGGCCGTACCCGGATTCAAGGCCACTACCTCTTTCGCGGAGGGTGTGCGCCAGACAATTGAGTATGTGCTCCGACATCCGGAATACCAGATACCTGACCCCGAATTCGATGAATGGTGTGACAAAGTCATCTGTTCCTTAAAGGCCGTCAGAAAAAATATTATTTAGCTAACTACTCCCCCTTTTATAGATACTTCCCCAATGAAAAGCCCCGGTCATTATGACCGAGGCTTTTCCCCTTTTCATATCCTATTTAATTTCTACCACAGTGTAATCCTGGGCCTCTACCACGGCCTTTAATTCCTCATCTGTAATCTCCCCGTTTAAGGTAACTACCGCAGTCCCTTCTTCATGACTTACCACTGCCGCATCTACCTGAGGCAGCGCCTCCAGTACTTTCTTTACTCTGCCGGAACAGTGTCCGCACATCATACCTGTAATCTGCAATGTCTTCTTCATCTCTTTTGGCTCCTTTACTTTTTTATGCTTATGAATGTTTTTATCCTTTTTGTCACTATAAATATCCACCAGATTTAATCGCAGGGCATTGGTCACCACACAAAAACTGGACAGGCTCATAGCCGCTGCACCAAACATGGGATTCAGCTGCCAGCCCAACACACCAATAAATACACCTGCTGCCAATGGGATGCCAATACTATTGTAAAAAAATGCCCAGAACAAATTCTGTTGAATGGTTCTCAAGGTAGCTCGACTTAAGCGTATGGCTGCAGGTACATCCGTCAAAGTATTTTTCATCAATACCACGTCTGCCGCATCAATGGCAATATCCGTACCGGCTCCAATGGCAATCCCCATATCTGCCGCCGCCAGCGCAGGGGCGTCGTTGATACCATCCCCCACCATAATTACCTTACCCTGCCTTTGCAGTCTTCGCACCACCTGTTCCTTATCCCCAGGCAATACCTGAGCAATGACCTCATCCACGCCTGCTCTGTCACCGATGGCACGGGCGGTACGCTCATTATCACCGGTAAGCATCACCACCCGGATACCCATTCCTTGTAGCTGCCTTACAGCCTCCGGGCTATCTTCTTTTAATACATCTGCTACAGCTATGACGCCCAGCAGTCTTTCTCCCTTGGCAAAGAACAGCGGCGTCTTACCCTCTGCTGCCAGCCTTTCTGCCTGTTGCCGCAATTTATCGGAGACTGCAATCCAGTTTCCTACAAATTGCAGATTGCCGCCCAATACTCTTTCTCCTGCCAGGATTCCTTGCAACCCATTACCGGGAAGAATAG
>JAFUKK010000030.1 GCA_017473665.1 Lachnospiraceae bacterium | reverse complement strand
TTTTTTTACTGATAGTAAGTATTATTACTTGGGGATGTAAGAACACATATGAAACAGAATCAAATTCCAAAAACAGTATGATTAAGTTACTTTTTTTGGCCGCTCTATTCACATGGAGCGTCTTATCACTGTCCGGTGTAAGCAACTTCTTGTATTTTAATTTTTAACTACAGGTAATAAACAATGAAAAATCAAAAGACAAAATTAATTCTTTTGCTCACGGCCTGTCTGGTCCCTCTTTTATTGGTGAGCATTACAACGTACATAGTGGATCCTTTTTTTGTGTATCACAAGCCTATTTCGGGCGGATATTATGTGATAGACAATCAGTTGGAACAAAATCCGGGCATTGCGAGACATTTTGACTATGACAGCATCATTCTGGGCTCCTCCATGACCACTAACTTTGACACCCTTTTATTTGATAATCAATTGGGCACACAAACGGTCAAACTGTCTTACAATGCAGCTTTTCCCGGTGATATTGATAAAATCATGAATGTAGTATTGGAAGACCCTAAGGAAATAAATCATATTTTTCTTTGTATTGATATTGCCAACTACTTATATTATCCCAATACCCTTTCCTTCGTTTATCCGGAGCATTTATACGACCAAAATCCGTTAAACGACCTTAATTATTTGCTAAACAAGGATGTTTTCATCCCCTACGTCATCGGAAATTATGTAAAGAAAGAAAATACTCCCATAAACGAAGCTTATTGGCACTGGCAATATATGTACTACGGCAGACAATATGTATTAAAAAGATATTCCGCACCTGAATACAAGGATACTGCCAATCCCGATTATAATCTGGAGCATTTAAAAACGAATTTAGAACAATGCATACTCCCGCATATAGAAGCCACGCCCAAGACTCAGTGGCATGTCTTCTTTCCTCCTTACAGCATGCTGTACTGGTACGACAATCTGGCAACCAAGGATGCAAAAACACGTATCGACGGCATGGCATATGTTACAGAGCGATTGCTCACCTATGACAATGTGGATATCCATTATTTTCAGGATATGGAGGAATGGATTTGCAATCTGGATAACTATGCGGATATTACACATTTTTCCAAGCAAATATCCGATGAAATTACCACAAGACTTTGTTCCGAGACAAATGTTGTTACATCCGATACCTATATGAATCGACTGGATGCGTTTGAAGAATTTGTATATAGCTTTGACTATGACACCTTTCTCTCACAGCCCCAATAATTTCCAATACTTTATATTCCTTTGACAACTAAGCCACTTTATATGTCACAATAAAAATAGCAGAGAAATTAATTCTCTGCTATTTTGTCACATAATATTGCCATATACGTAATCACTAGTCCAGTTTACCACCGGAAAAACGTCCCACAGGACCTTGCTCCCGAGGCATTACAGGCTGGGAAGAAGGTTCTGCAGACGGGATAGCTTCTTCTGAAGGTCCCTCATCTACTTGTTTTACATCCTCCGGCTGCTGAACAATCGACTCAGTGGCATCCTGCTCCTTTTCAGCACTGTCGCACTCAATGCCTTCAGACTGTTCTTCCTTTTTCTCCTCCTCAGGATCGGGCAGCCCCTTCTCTTTACGGAAAATAGTCATAAATTCCTTACCGGTTATGGTCTCTTTCTCAATCAGATACTGGGCCAACTTATCCATCAGCTCACGGTTTACACGGAGCAGCTCCAGTGCCTTTTCATAGCTTTCCTTAATGATTTCCACCACTTCTGCGTCAATGGCTGCTGCCGTCTCATCACTACAATTCAGTGCCGCTCTGCCCTCCAGGTACTGGCTCTCAATGGTAGCCAGACCTACCAAACCAAACTTTTTGCTCATACCATAACGGGTCACCATAGAACGGGCGATTTCCGTAGCCTTCTCAATATCATTGGCAGCACCGGTGGTAACCGTATCAAACACCACTTCCTCTGCAGCACGTCCTCCTACCAGACTCACCAGCATATCACGCAGCTCTGCCTCAGTATTCAGATATTTCTCTTCCTCAGGTACATGCATTACATAGCCTAGGGCTCCCATGGTACGTGGTACGATGGTAATCTTCTGCACCGGCTCGGAATTTTTCTGCAAAGCACTGATTAGCGCATGACCCACCTCGTGGTAGGATACAATCTTGCGTTCCTCCTTGCTCATGATGCGATCCTTTTTCTCCTTGCCCACCAGCACCTGCTCCACTGCAGCAAATAAATCCTGCTGGTTCACATACTGACGGCCTTCCTTTACTGCATTAATAGCCGCCTCATTAATCATGTTGGCCAAATCGGATCCCACTGCACCGCTGGTAGCCAGTGCGATAGCATCCAAATCCACGGTCTCATCCATCTTTACATCCTTGGAGTGCACCTTTAAGATTTCCACACGTCCCTTTAAATCCGGCTTATCTACGATGATTCTGCGGTCAAAACGTCCGGGACGAAGTAATGCCTTATCCAAAATCTCGGGTCTATTGGTAGCACCTAATATCAAAATACCCTTGGAACTGTCAAAACCATCCATCTCGGACAATAGCTGGTTTAGGGTCTGTTCACGCTCTTCGTTACCACCACCGTACTTGGAATCACGGCTACGTCCAATGGCATCAATCTCATCAATGAAAATAATACAAGGAGCATTCTTGGTAGCTTCCTTAAATAAATCTCTCACTCGGGATGCACCCACACCTACATACAACTCTATAAAATCAGAACCGGTCAGGGAATAAAAGGGAACCTTGGCCTCCCCTGCCACCGCCTTGGCCAGTAAGGTCTTACCGGTACCGGGAGGGCCCACCAACAACGCACCCTTGGGGAGCTTTGCACCTATCTTGGAGTATTTTCCGGGATTGTGCAGAAAATCCACCACTTCCACCAAAGACTCCTTAGCTTCATCCTCTCCGGCCACATCCGCAAAGGTTACACCTGTTTCCTTCTGGACATAGACCTTGGCATTGCTCTTGCCTACCCCCATGGGGCCACCGCTGCCACCCATCTTACGCATGAAAAATCCTAATAGCAACCACATCAAAAGCACCGGCAGTACCACTGTCAGGAAAATATCCATGAAAAGAGAATTATCCGGAATAATGCGCTTGGCATCCACACCCAGCTCCTCGCAACGGGCCGTCAGAGTATCCACATCTTCCATAATGATAGTGTAATAGTCCGCAACCTCCTGTGCCGGAGCCATAAAAGGGTACATATAATAATTATAAGGTGTCTGGGACTGCTCCACCGGCTCCTTTACCAGGGTAACCATCACCTGTCCGCTGTCAGAATATACCTCCAGAGATTTTACTTTGCCTCCGTTTAAATCCTGCAAAAACTCTGTATAATTCTTTTCGGGAACATTGGTAGAGCTTCCAAAAAACAATGAATACAGCATATACATAGCCAAAAGACCGCATAGACCCATGAGAAGCAGCGTCATCATATTTGGCTTTCGGGGGGGCTGATTACCGCCTCCTCCGTTATTTTGATTCATCTGATTATCCATAAAAAACTCCATTTCAACATTTCAAACTCAATCTACTTTATTATAGAGATTGAAATACCATAAATCAATAGAATAAGTGTGAAAAAAACGTGATAACTCTAAAAGATTTCTTAAGTGTACACCGGGCCGGGAACATAACAATATCTCTTTTTCAAAGCTTATCTGTAAATAACATACTTACAAATAGGATTGCCCATAGAAGAAAATTTCTCCTCATATTCTGTCATTACGTTGCCTTCCATCAGTGTAGCATCTGCATGTAAATCATAAGTGATTACATCCGCTTTCCAACCGGCAGGCTCCAGTTCTTCCACTGCAAAGTCAAATAGGTCTCGATTGTCTGTCTTAAATTCCAGTCTGCCCCCTTCCCGCAAAATCACATCATAACGGGCCAGGAACTGTCTGGAGGGAAGTCTGCGCTTGGCGTGACGGTCCTTGGGCCAGGGATCGGAAAAATTCAGATATATTTGATCCACTTCTCCCTTACCGAATACCTTGGTAATATCCTCTGCATCCATTCGGATAAATTTCAGATTGGGCAGTTCTTCCTCCTCCATCTTCTGAATAGCGCGAAGTAATACACTGGAATATTTCTCAATACCGATATAATTGATCTCCGGATGCAGCTTGGCCATGGTATGGATAAAACGCCCCTTTCCCATACCTATCTCAATGTGCACCGGATGGTCATTTCCGAATATCTCGTGAAAGGTTCCCGGACACTGCTCCAACTTTCCTTCCGGAATCACAAATCTGCTGTCCGCAATCACTTCTCTGGAACCTGTTATATTACGTAATCTCATTTTCAGCCTCTCCTTTTCCCAGGATAATATTCATTCATTACTACACTGTACTTGATTCCGCATACCTTGTCAAATCTTTCCCAAAGTACTACTGTTTTTTATGCCGGAAATGGTGTATGATAATAGATAGTATTTTGCTTTACAGAAAGGTTATCCATGTATTCACACAAGAAATCATTCACATATAATTTAATAAAAACCCTGGCTTTGGGTCTTACCACCTGTACGGTAATACTCTCCCAGTCCTTCCCTTCCCTGGCCATTACTGCCGATGAGCGAATAGCAAAGCATCGTGCCATGACCGTGCAGTCCAACGAAATCACCAACTGGCCCACAGGACCTGTGGTCAGTGCCGAAGCTGCCATTTTGATGGAAGCCAAGACCGGTGCCATACTATATGCCAAAAACATTCATCAGCAGGAATATCCCGCCAGCACCACCAAGATTCTTACCTGTCTCATAGCAGCGGAGCGTTGTCAATTGGATGAATGGGTGACCTTTTCCCACGATGCAGTGTTTGATACACCTTATAACAGTAACCACATCGCCATGGACGTAGGTGAAAAGCTCACCATGGAGGATTGTCTGAACGCTATCCTTATCCGCTCTGCCAATGAAGTGGCTTATGCGGTGGGCGAGCATATTGCAGGTACCGGCGAATGGGAGGATTTTGGTCCCATTATGAATGAACGGGCCCGGGAATTGGGTGCACTAAATTCCAACTTTGTGAATCCCAATGGTCTTCCCGACGACAATCACTATACCACCGCCTATGATTTGGCTATGATTGGACGAGCCTTCTTTGACAACGAGCTGTTGTGTAAGATTTCCACTACCAAACAGTTACGCATTGAACCCACGGAATATCAGGAAGATTTAAAGATTGAAAATAGTTCCAATCAGATGTTACCCGGTCGTAACTATGCCTATGAATACCTGATAGGCGCCAAGACCGGCTACACCAATGCCGCCCGAAGCAGTCTGGTTACCTGCGCGGAAAAGGACGGCATGAAGCTGATCTGCGTGGTGTTAAGGGACGAATCGCCCCACCAATACGAAGACACCATTGCCTTGTTTAATTATGGTTTTAATAATTTTGATAAAGTAAATGTGTCCCAACTGGAGACCAAATACGATATTGATAATAGCCTGTTTTACACCGAAAATGCTATCTTTGGCTCTTCCAAGCCTCTGCTGGCATTAAATACCCGGGACTGTATCATATTACCCAAAACCATAGACTTTGAAGATGTGGTATCCAGCCTTTCCTATGAGACGGATTCCTCCGACCAGGTAGCTGTGATTACCTACACCTATCAGGATACTTTCATTGGCTCTGCCTCCATTGATTTTCTGCCTAATACCGGTCCTGCTTATGATTTCGAAGCAGTCACCGGGGAGCAGGAGGATATGCCTCCCACCCAAACACCTGCCCAAGAAACTCCTGATACCTCCCAAAAGGACAATTCATTTATTTATGTAAATTGGGTATTTGTACTGACAGGTGCTGGGATTATTGTAGTGGTAGGATTAGTCGTCCTGCTGATTCGTATCTACCTCAGCCATTTCCATTTTGGACTACCACAGTCTTGGACCCGCACCTTCAGCAAGCGTAAGGATAACTGGTCGGACCTTTCCAACTCCCGTTCTGCCTCCGAACGCCGCTTGGATGCCCGACGCAAAGCAGAAATCAAACGGGCCAAGGACAGACAAAAAAGAAAATTCGGACGTAATAGATTCTGGGATTATGACTAATCATAATCCCCGATTATTTTTCTTTCTTCTTTTTTTGTATTTCCTTGGCATGTTCCCGGCGTTTTTCCAATAACGCCACATCTTCTTCACCAATAAACTTGGTAGTCTTTACCACAAACAGCCCATCTTCTTCACGATGAATCCTTGCCTTTGCCTTTAAATAGCCATGCTTTTCACTATAAGCCACACTATAATCGTGTCTGCCGTTCATGGAAAACCATTTCATCTTTTTCCGCAGATTGCGATGACAATAAAAGCATTTAGTAGAGGATACTTCACGATCCGCAAAGGCCGCCTTCTTGTCCGGGAATACCCGGGATATATATTTGAAATAGGTGTCAAACTGTACCTTTATCTCATTATCACGATTCACAGGTGGATGGAACACATCATAGGATACATTTTTCAATATCTCTTTATCTTCCAGTCCTGCAAATATTTTTGCAGTATAATATGCATCACTGAAGGCCCGGTGAAAGGGAATATCCTTCTCTATCTTCAGAAAATCCACCGCATACTCCAGAGAGCGGCGTATCTTGCGGTCTTCATAAGCGATACTGAACAATTTCTGGGCATCCAAATATGCTATGGGCCCATCTGACAATGGTGTCATATTGTGATATTGCATATTTTTTTGTAGTTCTGACAAGTCCTGGGTTCCCCAGGTACAAAACATGTAATCCTCGCCACACCATTCCAAAAATCGCTTCGCCACCACTGGAAATAATTCTCCCCGCTGCAACTCCTTCATCTGCATGTGAATAAGCTTGCTGGTAATATGATTCAGTTCCTGATACACAGTAGGTTTTACTACCTCATTGAACTCACTGATCATAACACCCTCTTCGTTTATCTTGATGGCACCGATTTCAATGATTTCAAAGGGTAGCCGGGATACTTCTTCCTCTAAACCGGTATTGCTTTGATTCCATTCCAAATCCAATACAATATAGTTCATATGATTGTCCTCATGGTTGCTTCCGCAACGGTTGCATCCGCGCGTCCCTCTCGGTGGCCCGCGCTGTCGCGCTTATTGCTGCTACCGCAGCTGCCACCTCTTCAGACTCGATAGCCCGCACTGCGTGCTCATTGCTGCTACGCAGCTGCTATCTCGTTTGGGGGCGCGCTAAAACCAAATACCCGCTTCGCGGGTGCTTGGTTTTAGTACGCGCGACCCCAATATACCATTTTCTTGGCAGGTTTGCCGCAGCAGACGCAGGTGTCTGCAATGTGTTCCTGCTCGAAGGGCATACAGCGGCTGGTTACGCTTAATTTTTCTTTGATCATATCTTCACAGGCCTGGTCCTCACACCACATAGCCTTAACAAAGCCGGACTTCTCAGTAAAGAGCTTTTCAAACTCAGCCATATTGGTAGCTACGTAGGTATGCTCTTCTCTATGAGCTCTGGCACGCTCCAGCATTTCCACCTGGATGGTAGCCAGCAGCTCTGTCACCTTGCTCTCCAGTTCATCCAGAGATACCTCTATCTTTTCTCTGGTATCGCGACGGAACAGCAGGCACTTGCCTGCTTCAATGTCCTTAGGGCCGATTTCCACACGTAAAGGATAACCTCTCATTTCGGTCTCGGAGAACTTGAAGCCGGGAGTTTTCTCGGAATCTTCTACCTTCACGCGTACTCCTGCTGCCTTCAACATATCGCGCAGCTCATAGGTCTTATCCAGTACCCCTTCCTTCTTCTGCTGAATGGGTACGATGGCTACCTGAATAGGAGCCACTGCAGGAGGCATTACCAGACCGTCATTATCACCATGCACCATAATCAGCGCGCCGATTAAACGGGTGGTCATCCCCCAGGAGGTCTGATGTACATGCTTCAAGGTATTGTCCTTATCTGCAAACTGAATATCAAAAGCCTTAGCAAAGCCGTCACCGAAATTATGGCTGGTACCGGACTGTAATGCCTTACCGTCATGCATCAGAGCCTCAATGGTATAGGTAGCTACTGCACCTGCAAATTTTTCCTTCTCAGTCTTCTGGCCCTTTACTACAGGGATAGCCAGCACCTCTTCACAGAACTGTGCATACACATTCAGCATCTGAATGGTTCTTGCCTCTGCATCCTCAGCGGTGGCATGGGCAGTATGTCCCTCCTGCCATAAAAATTCTCTGGAACGAAGGAAGGGTCTGGTTTCCTTTTCCCAACGTACTACGGAGCACCACTGGTTATATACCTTGGGCAGGTCTCTATAGGAATGAATATCATTTTTGTAAAAATCACAGAACAGGGTCTCAGAGGTAGGACGTACGCACAGTCTCTCCTGCAAAGGGTTCAAACCGCCATGGGTCACCCAAGCCACCTCGGGAGCAAAGCCTTCTACATGATCCTTCTCCTTCTGTAACAGGGACTCAGGGATAAACATGGGCAGATATACATTCTCCACGCCGGTCTCCTTGAATCTTGCATCCAACTGCTTCTGAATCAATTCCCAGATAGCATAGCCTGCAGGCTTGATTACCATACATCCCTTTACACTTGTATAATCGATTAATTCCGCCTTGATTACCACATCCGTATACCACTGGGCGAAATCCTCCTCCATGGAGGTAATTGCTTCTACCATTTTCTTGTTGTCAGCCATGATTATTCTCCTTTTTATTTTTATTTTTCTTTACCGGTATTGTGCTACTTTCTAGTTAGGTACTGTTACGTTTTTCACGGAACAAGAGGGTGCCTGAGCGGAGATTTTTGCAGTATCTAACGGAACTTCCGCAAAAATAAAGAGCCTTCTATCCCCACAAGGGACCGAAGACTCGGCGGTACCACCCTAATTGATGCTCAAAGCACCCATCTCAATTCCGTTAACGCCGGTATACGCTGCCGTAGCAGAGCTCCAAGGCGGGTTCCGGATGTGCCGCATAAGGATGTCCCACCATTCATCCTCTCTCTGAGATGCTTTCCACCTGTACTATTCCTCTTCAACGCTTTTATATATGTAAGGATTGTAGAGCATAATCAGGGACTTTGTCAAGAATGATTCTTGTGTTTTCCTGCTCTTTCCACTATATTTATCATAAATACAGTTTTTTAGGAGGTCCCATGGTCAGAAGTATTGAATATTCCATTCCATCCTCATGGATGGGCAGTATACAGCAGTTCCTGAAATCCAAGGGCTACTCCACCCAATGCCTCATTTCCCTGAAAAAGAAACCTGATAATGTACTGTTGAACGGACAGCCCGTATATCTTTCGGCCAATATGGTACCGGGAGATTTACTGACCGTACATATCCATGAAGAGCACTCCTCAGAGCATATTGATCCGGTGGAGATGCCCCTGGATATCATCTATGAAGATGAAGATGTGATGGTGATTAACAAACCTGCCGGCATGCCTATTCACCCCTCACAGAATAATCGTGACAATTCTCTGGGCAATGCTCTGGCCTGGTATTTTGCCCGGCAAAACAGACCCTTTGTATTTCGATGTGTAAATCGTCTGGACCGGGATACCTCCGGACTGACCATGATAGCCAAACATCAGGTCAGCGCCGCTATCCTGTCTGCCCAGCTTACAGACAAGGTCACCACCGGCCTGGAACGGGAATATTGGGCTATCGTCAGAGGCTGTCCTGGTCCCCTTACCGGTACCATTGATATCCCTCTGGGCCGTAAAGAGGGTTCTATCATTGAGCGCATCCCTGACCCGGAACACGGCCAACGGGCAGTGACCCATTACCGGGTATTGGAAACCAAAAACGGGCACAGCCTGGTATCCCTGCTACTGGAAACCGGCCGTACCCATCAGATACGTGTTCATATGAAATATTTGGGCCACCCTCTAATCGGTGATTATTTATACAACCCGGATATGGAATATATACAACGGCAGGCCCTGCATGCCCATAGACTCTCCTTTACACATCCCATTACAGGACAACGGATGGAATTTGTCAGCCCACTGCCCTTGGATATGGCACACATACTGTGTCCTGATATCCCTAACCCCGGTATACCGACGGTCTGCTGCCCACACTAACCATATACCTTAGCCAGCTTGCGCAGAGCCTTGTCCTCAATCAGACATTCTCCGTGTTCCTGAAAAAACAGCAAGGTCTCCTCCTCTGCAGAGTAGAGACGTCCAAACTCCAAAGCTTGTACACAAGCCTTGGCATAACGCTCATAAGCTGCGCGTCCCCTATGCAGATACAGATAATAACGGTCGCCCTTTACATACACCCTGCTAATCACTCTCAGATGCACCGGCAACACCGTAGCCAGCTGCCCGATACGTTCTAAAGACACAAACTCGAAAAAGGAAAACTGGGGTCTGGTATCCTCCGAAGACTGCGGCGCCTTCTGTCCCACAGCTTCCTGAACGGCTTCATGCGTCCCCGCATTCCCGGTCTGTTGAGTGGCGCCGGCACCTAGCAGGCTCATCTGAGCCTTAGTCTTTTGTAATACCTGTTTCATCTCCCGGAGACACTCTTTCAGCCTTTCTCCCTCTGAAATATCCTCCGGATTTTTTTCAGAAAAGGTCAGCACCAAACCCTGCTCAGGTACCACCATAATCTGTAAATCAAATGCATACTGGGGAGGTGTATATCCCACCTCTATGACAGCCCTTGTCATAATATCATGGACAATTTCCCTGGCCTTTTCACTGCGGGTTATAAAATCCTTATAATCCAAATCATACTCCTGCAGCTCTGCGTTGGAAATATAACATTTAACAGTTTTATCATCTACTCTTTCTATCTTCATAAGCAAACCATTCTTTCTCAACTTACGTACTACATATATTTATTATATCATATTCCCCACACTTAGGCAAACCCGCGGAAATCCTCTTTACACCCAATGATTATTTATGATAAGATACATTTATAGGGGCAATTACGAAAGGTATGGACTTATGCGTATTGATGAAATCAAAGAAGGACAAAAGGTCACTCTGTTAGTCAATATCAATGGCGAGCAATTGACTTTTGAAACCGTAATCGAACAGAGTATGATGAATAAGAGCATGATTTTAGCCAAGGTACTTTACGTAGATGGCAAAATCGTAACCTTTAAGGGTGCCAATTTGACTGTGGACCTGGTGACTACACCGGAAGAAGAGCCACCTCAAATTTTTAAGAATGTCACCATAGCCTTGGTAAAGAAATTTGATGGTTCCCTGGCGTACAGTATCGGTTCCGTAGTATCCAGCAAGACCTATAACCGCCGCGGTAATTTCCGATGCTTTGTGGGCGTGCCCACCACTGTGCAGAAGATGCTGAATACCGTCCCCTATGATGCGGTAATTAAAGATGTCAGTGCCAGCGGCTTTTCGCTGGTGGTTCCCCAGGAGTTAAAATATGACAAGGACCAGGTAATCCACGTGGTACTTAATGATTACATAGAAGAGATTTGCGAAAAGTTTTCCTTCCATCTGTATGGTCTGGTAGTCCGCTCTGAGGAGTTGGACAAGGGCCGTACCCTCTATGGCTGTAAATTCAACAAGCAGGTGGCAGGTATTGAGAATTACATTATGAAAAAAGAGCGTGTACGCCTAAAGAAAACAAACGGGAGGTAGACCATGACAGAACAATCCGGCAGAAGAGATGCCATTGTGGAGTATTTGGCCAAACAGACCATGCCGGTGAATGGTAGCGAACTGGCCCGCATTTTTGGCGTCAGCCGGCAGGTCATCGTGCAGGATATTGCCCTGCTTCGGGCCCAACGTAGAGATATTTTATCTACCAATAAAGGCTATCTGATATATCAAACAGATCCCCATCCCATGGGTTGCAGTGAAGTGATTACAGTGAATCACCCCGAGGATCGGACTTTGGATGAGATGCGTGCCATTGTGGAACTGGGTGGTTCCATGCTGGATGTTTCCGTAGACCACGATTTGTATGGTCTTATCCGTCTGGATTTGGTTATCAACAATATGCGGGATGCAGAGGAATTTTGCAACCGGTTGTCCGGTTCCTCCAGCAAACCACTAAACGAACTGACAGGCGGTTTACACTATCATACCATCCATGCCCCCTCACAAAAGGCTATGGACCTCATAAAACAAGAATTATTTAACCTAAAAATCCTCATTTTATAGTACCTTTGCACTATATGAGGTTTTTTTCTTTGCCCTTATTTGTGCCTTATGCTATGATGCAATTAGATGGGTGTTAATACAAATGAGGTAAAGATTATGTATTTAAACGAATTAATTGAAGGAGAAAAGATAACACTGCAAGTTCTGGTGAATGGCGAGACGTTGACTTTTGACACTATGGTCAATCAGGTATCTCCCACCAAGAATCTGATTCTGGTCAATGTGATTTATGTGGATGGCAAGATTGTTACCTTCCGTGGTACCAATCTGACAATTGATGTGGTAGTGGCTCCTATTAGTGAAACCCCCCAGATTTTCAAAAATGTAACCATTTCACTGGTGAAGAAATTTGACGGCACGCTGGCTTACAGCATCAGTTCCATTGCATCCAGCAAAAATTATAATCGCCGTAACAGCTTTCGTTGTTATGTGGGTGTACCCACCTCTGTGCAAAAGAAGTTAAATACGGTTCCCTATGACGCAGTAATAAAGGATGTCAGTGCAGGAGGTTTCTCTCTGGTGGTTCCCCAGGGGCTTGAATTCGAAAATAATCAGGTGGTTCATGTAGTCCTCAATGATTATTTGGACGAACTGGCAGAAAAGGTTTCCTTCCATCTCTACGGACTGGTAGTCCGCTCCGAGGATATGGAAAAGAATCGGGTACTGTACGGTTGTAAATTCAATCAGCAGGTAGCGGGACTGGAGAATTATATAATGAAAAAAGAACGTCTCCGCTTGAAGCGAAGCAGCGGAAATGCATAAAAATAATCTACAAAAGAGTCGATACCATATCGGCTCTTTTATTTGCTACAATGAAAGGATGTATTTTATGAAGGCTCTACTCGTTTTGAATCTTATTTTTCCCCTGGTTATGATACTGGTGGCACATATTTTGAAAAAAAGTCCTGTATGGGATATGGGCTCCCACCAAGGCTACAACACTCCCTCCTCACGTTTATCCCAGACACACTGGAATTACGCACAAACCAAGGCGCCGGAATACTTCCTGTCCATGGGCAAATGCTGCCTCTTGGCAGAGGTTCTCTGGAGTCTGATTTCCCTACTGCCTATAGTAGACCTCTACATATCCCTTTGGATAGGCGGAGCCCTTGGACTGGCAGCACTGGTTGTCGCTTTCTGCAAAACCGAAAAGGATATCAGGCAAAACTGCCCAATAGAAGATGCAAAATAAATTTAGCTAAACAAAATACCCACCAGGTGATATAATAATTTTGATTTCATAAGGCGACAAATACCGCTTTATGCTTACCCTTATTACTACCGGGAGGAATCTCATATGAATATCCGACGTGCCCAGACTACCCACATGGACGGTATCAACCAATTACTCCATCAGGTATTGATGGTTCATCACAATGGCAGACCTGATTTATTTAAGGCGAATGTAAAAAAATATACAGATGAAGAGCTGGCTCAGTTGCTCTGTGATGATACCAGACCTATATTCGTGGCAGTGAATGAACAGGAAGAGGTGCTGGGTTATGCCTTTTGTGTATTCCAACAACATATCAACAATAATATCCTGACCGATATCAAGACCCTGTATATCGATGATTTGTGCGTGGACGAATGCAAACGGGGCATGCACATCGGCAAGCAACTATACGAATATGTACTAGACTTTGCCAAGGCTCAAGGGTGCTACAATGTGACCCTAAATGTATGGTCCTGCAATCCGGGGGCCATGAAATTCTACGAAAGCTGTGGACTGGTCCCCCAGAAGGTAGGTATGGAAAAGATTTTGTAACTAAATATTAGAATTCTTTCTTTTCATTGATTCCCACTGATATCAGCCAGGAAATACCAAATAATACGAGACACACCAGAATTAATACCACTTCCGGGAACTGGGGCAGCTGCATGGAGCCTTTGAGAGAATAAAATGCACCCATGGCACAGAAGATGCCCACTACCACAAAGAAAATCATTCTACCCTTCTCTGCACCAAACTTATAAATCATAGGAATCATTAAGCTGGGGCTGATTAAACCTAATCCCGTCAGCATTGCCACATATTGGGGCAAGGTCTCCCAGGGAATCGCAGAAGCATCAAACCCTGCCACATCCAGCATCCGGTATATCTGTGCAGCCACACAGCACAAAATGACTACCAAAACAGCCAATATACTAAGCACGTACTTCTCCGTCACCTGGGCCCTGCGGGATACAGGAAGACTCTGACAATAAACATCCCATTTGAATCGCTCATCATAGGAAATCAAAGTAACCGGAAGCATGCTGGCAATGAGCACCGGATAGAAGGAATAGAAAAAGCTATCCTCCATAAAAGCCCCTACTAATGTGAATACCGCCAAAATCAATATCAATGACCGGCAATAATTCCAAATCATACACAAATCCTTTTTTAATAAACCCTTCATTTATCTTCCCTCCTTGGCCATCAGCACAAATAATTCTTCGATATTAACAGGAGATGTCTCCCATCCTGCTGGAATACGGTCCTTCTTCACAATGGCCTCCACACCGTAAGCAGATTCTCTCTTACCGATTACAGCATCCTCCGCAAATACCTTCATATCCTCAGCGGTACAACGAACCATACCATACTGTTCATAGAGCATATCCTTCTCTTCACACAAAAGAAGTCGTCCCTTTTTCAGGAATGCAATGTAGTCACATACCTTCTCCAAATCACTGACGATATGGGAGGACATGAGGATGGAATGATTCTCCTCTCTGGTAAAATCCAAAAGCAAATCCAGCACCTCATCCCTTACCACCGGGTCCAGACCACCGGTAGCCTCATCCAAAATCAGCAGCTTGGCCTGATGGGACAGGGCCACAGCAATACCCAGCTTCATCTTCATACCTCTGGAAAACTCTTTAAAGGGCTGCTTCATAGGTAGGTCTAACTGCTCTACCAGCTCCTCAAATTTATCCTGCTGCCAGTTGCGGTAAACATCCTTCATGATGCTTCCCACATTCTTGGTCGTAAGACAATCCGGGAAATTCACCTCATCCATCACCACACCAATGTCTTCCTTATTGCATTTGGTGTGCTCCTGTCCCAGTAAAGTAATGGTCCCCCCATCTCCCTGAATCATATCCAGCAGTAGCTTAATGGTGGTACTCTTACCTGCACCATTTTCACCGATAAGACCCAGGATACAGCCGGCAGGCAGGGTCAGATTCAGATGGTCCAGCTGAAACTTCTTATATTTCTTGGTTACGTCTTTTAATTCAATTGCATTCATAATACTTTCCCACTCCTCTAGTTATTTACCTCTAAACTGGTTTGAAACATTTCTATCAAATCCTCCCGGGTCAGATTGCAGGACGCCGCCAGCTGCTGAATCTGCTGCATATGATCCTCTATCTTTTTCAGGTTCTCCTCCCGCAATAGCTCCACATTCTTCTGGGCTACAAAACAACCCTTGGCCGGAATGGTATAAATAAATCCCTCCTGCTCCAGCTCATCATAGGCACGCTTGGTGGTAATGACGCTGATACGCAGGTCCTTGGCCAGGCTGCGGATGGAGGGCAATGCCGCATCCTCCTGCAATTCTCCGTTAATAATTTGACTCTTAATTTGTGAGTATATCTGGTCATAGATTGGCAGACCGCTCTTATTGTCGATGAAAATGTGCACCTTTTCCTCTCCTTTGCTAAATCTGTATAGGTACAGTATATACAGTTGATACAGTTCTGTCAATATAAAAGTAAAAAAAATTCTCTTAATGTAAACAGCCGCGGAATATTCCGCGGCTGCTTCTTTTTACTTCTATTCTGTTATTTCTTCGGCACTCTCTGCCTCGGCTTCCTCCGGGTTATCCTCATCGCTCTCTTCTCCAGCCTCACCGGCATCTTCCAGACTACCTTCCTCTGTAGTCTCCTCCTCAATCTCCTGGACTACATCCTCCAGGGTCTTATTAAAGGCCAGCACAAAGGCCTCTGCCACGGTATACACTGTATCCTCCCCGGCAAAGCAGATATAATACTGTCCGGTCAGGTCATTGTAGTCACCAATAAGTATCTCATAGCTCACCCCGTCTGCCACGCATTTCACATAACGGGCAGGCTCTGCCAATCCGTATTGACCTAGGTCAGTGACACCTCTTATTTGCTCCAAGGCTGCCAGAGGAGTCAGCTTCTCTACCATGGCAATAATCATATACTGATTCAGGGGCAGGGACTCATCGGGTGCAGCATACCAGGTATCCTCTTTCTTTAGAAAAGCATATTCACTGCCCTCATAGCTGTAGCTAAGATGGGTCAATTGCTCCTCCTCCAGTTGCAGTGCCTGTATAGTTTCTGTTTGCAGGTCGTCTGCCTCCTGCTGCTCCTTCAAAGTACTGACACCCTTGATGCCCAGCAAAAGCAATAGTACTACCACCAGAAGTACGATTAATTGGGTACGCTGTTTTTTCATTATCGTTTTCTCCTTCTAAACCAAATCACAAAGCCTGCTGCCAAACAGCCTACGGGCAGAATCACAACGGTTACCGCCACGGAAGCCAGACCAATGGTACGGGTCACTGTCAGATAGGAGACTTCATAGCTCTTTACAGGAATGGATACGCTCACCTCATGATCTGCAAACTGGCTAATCATGTTGGTAAACAGGGTCAGATTGGCGCCGCTTACCATCTGGCTGGCACTTTCGGTAAAAATCTGCTCTCCCGATACCACAATCAAAGTAGCCTCTCCTGCATCCACCGTCTTCACTGCCTCTACACCTACACCAAAGGGACCTGCAATATCCTCCTCTGTCATGGTGGCATCCTGAACATTAGCAATATCCACCTTGGAGTAGGCTGCCTGAGAGGTACTCAGGAAGGTATCAAAGGTAATATCCTCTCTGGTTTCATCCAAGACGATACCCTTGGTATAAGGGGAGAAGATATAGAAGGAACCGGAAATTCCATCGGTGTAATCACTATAAGCCACCTGAGGAAACAGGTAGAAGGGACTACGGTAATAGTAATTGGCATCCCCCTCTGCTACCAGACCTGCAGCCAGGCTCATACCCGTATGGGCCAGTACCTTCTCCTGGTTGGGAATCTGTTGCTCCGTATAAGCGGTTATAAAAATCACTCGTCCCCCCTGGTCCAGATAGGCAATCAGCTTATCCGCATCATCAGAAGAAAAATCATAAATGGGAGCATTAATCAGCACACAGGAGGCATCCTCCGGCACACTATCATACTGAAGCAGATTGATGGTCTCCAGCTCCACGTTTTCTTTGTCGATGGCCTTCGTAAAGGAGCTCTCCAACCCATACTCCCCATGACCCTCCAGCATGTAAATCTTGGGCATCTCCTCAGAGATAACATAATCTAAAGCACTGGTAATCTGACCCTCCCCGTCAAAACCGGTGGTACTGCTGGTCCAAGTATTATAATCCATAGTGGTCTCATACACATTGCTGTAATTAATAACCTTGCTACGCTTTTCACTGACTACGATTAAACTGTTTACAGAAATATTTTCATCTGTGTACTGGGTATGGAATCTGGGATTCACACTGGGATTTACATATTCCACCGTGATATTGTCAGACAGTGCATCATAATTCTGAAGCAGCTGCCCCAAAGTGGTATCCTCGGTGTCCTTATCCACGATAACATAGATGGTCACAGGCTCATCCACGGTCTTTAAGAATTCCTTGGTGCGATCCGTTACGGAATACAGCTTCTGGCTGGTCAAATCCCACACCGTCCAATTGGCAGGCATCTCCGCCACCAGAATATTCACAAATACCACCACCACAGTCATCACTACCACCAAACCGGTACTGTAAGCACTGAAGCTGAAATTCTTCACAGATACACTGTAGCGTCTCTTCTGCACGGACTGTACCGTAAAGAACAGCATTAATGCCGTAAGGGATAGGAAATATACTACGGAAGCCACGTTCAGGGTACCCTGCAACAGATTTGCAAAGGGCGTATATAAATCAAAGCAATTCAAAATAGTGGTCAACAGATTGCCGGTCTCAGAAATCAGATTACAGATACCGGACATCATATAGCCCAGGAACATGACGATAAAGCTCAGTACCGCTGCAATCACCTGGCTCTCCGTCAAGGAAGACAGGAACAGACCGATGGCAATACTTGCTACACCATATAGGAAAAAGCCCAAAATGGCCATGTAAGCCTCTCCCAGAGGCACAGTACCAAACCGGCTCATGACCAGGGGATAGATACAGGTAATGGCAGTAGGTATCGCAAATACCGTCACCATGGCCAGGAACTTGCCCATCACAATGCCACCCACAGACACAGGAGCGGTAAGCATCAGCTGGTCCGTCTTGCTCTTTTTCTCCTCTGACATACTTTTCATAGTCAGTATGGGGAAGGCAATCAGGAACAGAAAGGTCACTGCGGAAATCACATAGGAAAAATAGGGGTATCCGCTAATCATGTTATAAAGGCTGAAATACAAGCCTATGAAAAATAACAGTGCCGCTGTAAATAAAAATCCGATAAAGGAGTGGTAATAGGATTTTAATTCTCTCTTATATATTGCAAACATCTTATGCCTCCTCCTTTTCTACGGGGTCTTCTGTTACATTCTCAGCAGCTTCTTCTTTAGAAGTCTGCTGTGCTTCCTTCTCTGCTTTTTCGGATTCCTCATCGGGTTCCCAAACTTCTGTCATATCTTCTGCTTCATCGGCAGAACCTGCTTCTGCGCTGTCATCTCCCGTCAACTCTAAGAAAATATCCTCCAAGGACTTCTCCTCCAGGGACATCTCCAGAATGGGCAAGCGTTTCTCAGCCAGGGCATAGAAAATCGCCTCACGGATATCCGTACCGCCGGTGATTTCCAGCTGTATAGATGTCAAAACATCCTGCTGTGCTCCGGATACCGGTTCTTCACCGGTCAGGGTGGCACTCTCTGTCACTTTTCCGGCCGCTATGACTGTACCTACTGACACTTCCCGGCAGGTCATGACTGCTCCTGCGGTCACTTCCGCTAGAGCTGCACATACCTGCTCCTGGCTACCCTTAACGGTCAGCTTCAGCTCACCCTTCTTGCCACCCATCATCTGTTGTAGGCCTTCCGCAGTATCGCTGGCTACCAGCTTACCCTTAGAAATAATCATCACATGATCACAGACTGCACTGATTTCAGACAGAATATGAGAGCTGAGAATCACTGTATGATTCTTGGCCAGATTCTTAATCAAATCACGGATTTCTATGATTTGCTTAGGGTCAAGACCCACCGTAGGCTCATCCAGGATGATAACCTCCGGGAAGCCTAAAATGGCCTGTGCCAGACCTACTCTCTGGCGATAACCCTTGGACAGATTTTTAATCAGACGCTCCTGCATATCCTGAATCTGAGTCATCTCCATGACCAAACGGATCTGCTCCCGACGCTCCTTGGCTGGTACCTTTTTCAGCTCTGCCACAAACCCAAGATACTCCTTTACAGTCATATCCAGATATAGGGGGGGCTGCTCCGGCAGATAACCGATGCACTTTTTAGCTGCCTCAGGGTCTTTCTTGATATCGATACCATTGATGGTCACATCTCCCGATGTGGCGGCCAGATATCCGGTAATGATGTTCATAGTGGTGGACTTACCTGCACCGTTAGGTCCCAAAAAGCCATAAATCTGGCCCTTCTCTACCCGGAAGCTCAGATGGTCCACCGCCACATGATTACCGTACTTTTTTGTAAGATTAGTTACCTCAATCATGACGAACCTCTTTTCTTCGTTTTATAAGTACCTCGTGCTGATATGCACGAATTCCCTTTTGGGGACAAAAATAAACGAGTCTGCTTAGACTCGTTTACTATGATAAAAGTTATTTGTCACCAATTGGTGATTATTTTGTGTAGATTGTGTGAACTACCAGCATAATCCATTTTCCTTCAAACATTTTTATTTCACTACAACCTTGTCTATGGAAATATTTGTTTCCTCAATATAAACAGCGATTTCGTTTCCGCTCAAGGGCTCATTAGCTAGGGCATTATAATTGACCTTACTATTTACCGTTAGGGAGAAAACTTTTTCCGAAGCGGAACCATGCACGAATCTGCCGTGCAGAAACATCCGCATTATTGACAAACTGCTCTTGAACGATCTGCCCAACCAAAGCAACCTGTGCTTCTCTCGTCGGAACACCGTTATCCTGTAATACAATGTCTGCTACAGCCACATTACTGAATTTCTCATCATCATACACCTTCGATAGAAGGTGGAATAATTCATTTGCTGTTCCTGCATTGCCAGGAATTGTCTTTCCGGATTCTGGTCCTTCGCGGACACCCGGATATACCCATAACGTTCCATATCTGCCTGCTTCCTTTATAAATGTGCCTGATTCATCAGGCCATTGCATAGCATGAACAGGATAAAGGGTTATCGAAATAGGCAACCTTAAAAGATTACCGGACAGCGTATAATTCATATTTTTTTAATTGACTAAACAGAATACTTCTCTTATAATAAACATATAATAAATCAGCAATATTGCTGTTCGGGCTGGTCGGAAGACCCTGGTCCATCTATCGGCAGGGAATTTCCCTGCCACTTTTTTTGGAGATTTTATTTATGAAAGAATTGAGCATTTTCGTTGATGAAAGTGGTGATTTCGGAGAATATAGTCCCCATTCTCCATATTACATAATCACTATGGTTTTCCATAATCAGAATGATAATATTGCAGAAAACATCAAGAAATTTAATAACGAACTTCTCTTACTGGGATTCAACCCACAACATTGCATACATAACGGACCTATCGTTCGTAGGGAAACTCCATATGAATATATGGATATAAAAGAACGACGACGTATTTTTAATAAAATGGTTGCTTTCACCCGTCAGCTAAACATTTCTTTCAAGTGTTTTCACATTGAGAAAAAACATATTACGGATACTATTGAAGCCTCCGGAAAACTATCTAAGCAGCTTGCTTCTTTCCTTCAGGAACACTACGATGAATTCCTCACTTATGACAAAATCAAAGTATATTATGATAACGGACAAATTGAGCTTACAAGAATCCTATCTTCTGTTTTAAATGCACTACTTCCGGAGGTGGAATTTCGAAAGGTACTCCCTTCCGAATATCGTCTATTCCAGGTAGCTGATTTGATATGCACCTTAGAACTTGTGCGTCTACAAATGGAGAGCAAGACTCTACCAAAACACTTTGCGGTCTATCTGACAGTGCATTATAATTAATAATGTATTTGATAATATCCTTTGCACATTATTTACTATAATCTAAAAAAAATATTATATTTCGTATACGTAATTTTGTTAAATGTTACTGGCCAGATAGAAAGTATTATAGGTCTACTACAATTTCGCTTCTTGTATAATCGTATTCTTTATTGTAATGTAACGTATTAAAAATTCGATAGTTTACATTGTCTATGCTAAATTCCAAAGAAATTTTGTTAAAACCTTTCTCACGCCATCTAGAAATATCAATATTATACGTATAACAATAATAATTCTTATTGAAATCAGTAGTTTCCCCATATTCATCAATGGAAACACTCTCAACCCCCGCACCTTCGCCATATATGTCAAACGGGCATATTACTTCAACTCTTCCTTTTTCATTTTCTATAGTACATTTTATCTCCTGAGGATAATACATTCCTTCATATTCCAGTCTAATCTCTTTATTTTCATAAAATACTACCAAGCTACTAGAACTATTGAATACCATGAAAAAGAAGAGTGCAAAATAAACAAAACTTGTCGCTACCAGAATTAATAACCAAAATACTGTTCTCTCTACATAGTAATATCTTGGCGGAAACTCTTTCTTGACCTCGGCTTTCCCTTTATTTTTAATACTTTTGAAAATATAAATTAATATCAGAACAACAGAAACCACTATCACACTGACAAACAACACCGTACATGAAAAAAAAGCGATTGTTAGCACTGTAATATATGTATCGCAAAATAAATGATTGAGATAATTTGATCATATGTCAACAGAAAATTTTCAATTCCCCACACGTTCACACTTTTAAGCGGAAATTTGCTAATAAACTCAATACTCACCTTTCCAAAGAATTTCCATACTAAGACAAGTAATCCAATTACTGTAGCTACCACCAAAAAACGATCTTTTCTTTGTGTAAAAGTAAGCTTCGCTTCTTTTGTCTCTTCTTTCTCTATTGATACACTAACTTCTGCAACACACGACAACGCCTGTGTTTCACATTTTCTTTTCGTTCTAGTATTTCTTTTATTCTTTCGTTTTCCCAAATTATATCTCCTTCTCTTCTATCAAGATGCATTACTTAAAATAGCATCTTTTTTCCTCCGGCAAGTACTTCGCCAGTTCTTCCACCAACTCATACACCCTCGTCCCCGGTGCAATCTCTGTTGGTGTCTTGCCTGCACCATCCTGTATAATCCTCTTTGCATATCGTATCGCCAGTTTGGGATTACCATACTCCAGTAAAATCGCAAAGATATCTTTCATATTCTTCTGATACTTGCCAAGCCCCAGTTCCTTGAACTTAGTATTCAAAAACGTTATGTACTCTGTCCTATGGTTATTCGCAGTATAATATGCAAAATGAAGCAGGAACCAAAACTCAATACATTCATTACTCCATGCAATATAATACTGCAATTCCGAATTCTTCTTGTTCAGGCTCTCGGCACGTTCTACGACACCGTTAAAGTGCTCTGCAGGAAAACTGTCCTTGTCGTAGACGCACCAGATTTGGCCCTTTTGAATATTGTTCTCCCTTACATATTCCTCTGCCATGCCGATTACACGCATGGTTTCTGCCTGACAAGGTTCGATTGCAATCAGGACCATGTCTTTGTATATTGGATTTTCTTCTATCAACTTTTTGAAGCCCATAAAGTATTGAGGCTCCGTTTGTTGTCCCTCACAGAAAATATAATATCTGTACTGCTTCAGCTCCAAATACCCCTGGCGACGTTTCTTTTTCCAACCAAGTTTGCTTGATTGTTTTCCCCTTATTAGACACCCACTTTCCCCCAATCTATGATTTTTCTCAGGTATGGATCCCCACCATACTTCCCTTCCAGATACTGCTTATCAAACTTTGCGTCTTTTCTGACCGACTCTCCCTTTTCATTCTTAAACTCCACCAGAGAATACAGCTTGGAATTCTGGGCATTTCCCTTGGCTACAAACCAGATTTCGTCCCTACGGAACACTTCACTGTTCATGGTAGACAAATCGTGGGAAGTGAATATCAGCTGCGCCTTACGTCTGTTGATACTCATATCGCTGAACAGCATGATAATATGACGCAGGAGCACCGGATGAATCTTGGCGTCCAATTCATCGATTACCAGCATCGTCCCGGTGAGCAGGCTTTCTGCGATAAAGGGAAGCAAACCGAATAGCTTCTTGGTTCCACTGGATTCATCCACCAGACTGATTTCCGTTTCCAAACCATCTACCCGATGCCTGGTAAATACTTCTATCATGTCCTTCTCTTTCTCTTCCACTCTGAAATCCACGATATCCAAATCCATTTCCTGGATCATATCAAGCGTCAGCTGCTTCACTGCTTCCGATGTGGAGATAGCCATTCTAAGCTCCTGCATGGGATTACCGTAATTTAGGAAATACACCCCAAACTCGAACCAGTTCAGCACATCCTTCACCACTGGATTTCCCTTATAGGCGATGCCCAAATAAGAAAGTAATGTAAGCGTCTTGGACAAATCATCGCTGACCTTTAATTTCGTAAAGGCTCCCTTTAAATCGATACCGGCATCATCCCTTTTAAACAGTGCAGAACGTCTTCCGGTCTCCAGCTTCACTCTGTCAAGCTGTTCATACACTACCATATCTCGCTTCACATGCAGAATATATCTGTACTCTGCGGAAT
>JAFUKK010000029.1 GCA_017473665.1 Lachnospiraceae bacterium | reverse complement strand
CGCTGGAACCGCTCCTGATAGAATGTCTTATTTTCCATTCTCTTTAGCTCCTTCTTCTAATATATCTTTCGCTTTCTTATAATCTTCTTTTGCGCCATCCACGTTGCCCAATTCTTCCCGCACCTGTGCACGACAATTGTAGGCCGCAGCACTCTCCGGCTCCATTAAAATGGCAGCCGTAAAATCAGCTTCCGCTTCTTCAAATTCTCCCAGGGCATGATAACAACAGCCTCGATTTAAATGACCTAAATAATCGGCCTCTTCCAATAATGCTACTGAA
Organism: Lachnospiraceae bacterium; assembly: GCA_017473665.1. Lineage (GTDB taxonomy): Bacteria > Bacillota > Clostridia > Lachnospirales > Lachnospiraceae > Acetatifactor. The sequence goes on along the minus strand of JAFUKK010000029.1, from coordinate 5,928 downwards.
TAATAGGCTATTGCCTGCTTATATTCCTGTTGAATATAATACAAATCGCCCATCAACTCATAACCCGCCAAAAAACTTTCCTGCATGTCAATGGCACGAACCAGGTCTTCCTGGGCTTTTTTATATTCTTGGGTCAACATATACACATTCGCTCGCTGCAAATACAGTTCTGCATTATTTACCTCTAACGATATGGCACGCCCAAAGGCCTCTTCAGCCTTATTATAGAGGCACTTCTCCATATAGATACTTCCCAGCTCTGCCCAAAAAGCACTCTGGGACTCAGGGTTCAATCTCCCCACAGCCTCTATATCCAGTTCTGCCAATTCCTCCTCTCCTAAATGAGCATAGGAAACTCCCCGTTGGCCCAAACACTCTGCATACTCCGGCTCCAACAGCAACGCTTGAGTAAATGCCTCAACGCCGCCCTCATAATCATTCAGCAAAGAACGACACAGGCCAAGATTATACCAATATGTGGGATTGGTATTGTCCAGTTCCACAGCTTTTTCCAAATCTTCTAATGCCGATGAATACTCCTGCAATTCCAGCTTTGCTGCGCCCCGGTCATTAAAAATCCCGCTATCCTCCAGCTCCATCTCCACCAATTGATCATAATACTCAACTGCCAGTGAATAATTCTCTTCTGCCATGGCCGTTCTGGCACTCTCAGCTAACTGCCATCGGTTTCCCGCACCATTTTGACACCCACTGCATAACATGAGCACTATAAACAGCACCCCGAACCAACGTTTCATACGCCTTGGCCCCCTTTTATTCGCAATACCTAATTAGGGAATCAGTACTCTGTCATACAGCTTGATTTCATTCACAATGGCATAACGATCAGATTGATATTCAATTTCTACGATCTCCATCACCTGATAACCACCATTGATGGTATATACGTAGGGCAATACTCCTGTTTCACTCAAGGGTGCAACCTTCGTTGTTCCCTCTTCAATCATCAATGCGCCTTCTTCCAAACCATCCGGCAGTTCAAAGTACACATACTGTGTTCCTTCCTGAGCGCCTTCTTCCAGTTCTTCTTCATATACGATCTGAATCGGACACATAGCATCTTTATCTTCATAGCGAATCATCAGACTCGCCTGACTTCCACTATGGTAAATGTACTTCTCCTGCACTTTATAGAAAGACTTTTCTAAAATACATTCCTGAGGAATCTTGATTCCTTCTTCACCGGAATAAGTAAACTTCAGTCGTGCTACCCGGGTGTTGGCGTAATCCGCCAGGGCCTCAGAAACTTCCAGAACAACCTTAAATTGTTCCCCTGCTTGCTCCTTATGAATCACAGTTCCTTCCATATTGTCCATATCAATATAGAATGCCACCTTGTCCTCGACTTCAAAATTATCAGCCTTTTCTGCATCCACAAACAGTGTAATATTCCAACTTTGGCTGGTCACCAGACGATACAGCGGTGCATCCTTTTCGATTTCCTGAAGGTTCAGTGTAATGGTCTCATAAGTACCATCATAATTCTCTGTAAAATCCGACTTAACCTGTTCCCAGGTCCAGCCCTCATAGGCATCATAAGTATAAGAAATCATACCAGCTGTGGGCAGCCATACACTTACACTCTGCTCCTCCATCTGTTCGGTATAAATTCCCTGTTCCTTCAACATGGCATTGATAGAATAATTCTGTAATATGGCCAGCAAATTATCCCGCTGATCCATGGTAGCCTTGACACTGTTCTTTAATGTATATACAGATTCATACTCACTGCTATTCTTACGGCGAACATATTCTGCCAATTGTTGGCTGATATCCTCATCCAGCTTTTTAAAATCCTCAGCATACTCTGTGGAAGAAGCCTCATTTAACATCTGCTGATACAGGTCGTCCATCTTCTGTTCCAGCAAATCTCCATAATAATTGTCCCGCAGAGAACACACCAATGTCCCCTTGGACAAATGGCGGTTACCGGGATAATAATACTCAACCACACCACCCTGAGAGGCTCGGATTACCTGCTCCTGGCGGGTAATGACTCCTGTATATTCTTCAATATCCTGCAGATCCCCTTTCTCTGCCACCACATAGCCGGATTTACTGCTCTTGGCCAGGAAAAAGGACTGTACAATAATGTATATAAAAATTGCTGCTATAATGAAATATATAATTCTTGATCCGTGTTTCTTTTTTGCTCTGCTCACCTTACAACACCTTCCTGTATCTGTTACTTTTTATCTGTGTATAGTAACAGCACCATTATAGCACCTTTCTTTTGAAAAATCTATAGCCTGAAAGAAATTTATTATTTTCAGGGCGGCCAATTTTTACCGGCCACCCTGAAGATTAAAGAACAATACAAATGAGATTCCCGCGTCCCTCATTAATTACTCTTTCTAATGTCTGCTGAAGCTTCGCCCGCGCCATCTCCGGCATCTTCTGCAGTTTTCCACTAAAGCCTTCTTTGACTAATTCCTGCACCGATCGACCGAAAATCTCTGTTTCCCAAATATCTCCGGATTGGCTATTCAGGTATGCTAAAAAGTCCTGACACTGTTCCTGGGTTCCCACATAGGGATTGATCTCTGTCACCACTTCTGTCCGAATAAAATGTACAGATGGTGCCGTTGCCCGCAGCTGCACGCCAAACTTGCCACCCTGACGAATCACCTTCGGCTCCTCCAGCTCTACACTTTCCATCATAGGAGATACGATACCATACCCCCGCTGCATCGCTTCTTTATAGGCAGCTTCCAGCTTTTCGTATTCTTTTTTAGACTCGGCCAACTCCCGGATGGTCAAAATCATTTCCCTCTCTCCACCGATATCCACATTGGTCATCTCACTAAGTACATCGTAAAACAGATGATCCTGCAGTTCAATCTCTGCCTGAGCTGTACCACCACATAAATCCATACCATCCCAGCGCACTTTTTTAATGTAGGGATTCTCCCGCAGAATTTCCATAACCGGCGGCAAATCCTTCATCTTTGAAACCTTTTCTGCGCAGCCCCGCAGCATTGTAATCATGGCCTGTTTCAAACTATGTCCGCTATCCAAAGTCTCCATCCAACCGGGAAAATACATGGACAGCTGCTTTGCCGGGAACTCTTCTAATAAGGCTTGTAAAATGTTCTCGATATCCTGCTTTTTTAATTCTTTGGCATTGATGGGCATAACTCTCACGCCATACTCTTCGGATAATTGTGCAGCCAGAATCCTCACCGTTTCCCGATCGGGATTGGCGGAATTCAGCAGAACGATAAAGGGTTTTCCCAGCTTCTGCAATTCCTGAACAACCCGCTGCTCCGCCATTTTATAATCTTCCCGGGCAATATCCGTCACCGTTCCATCGGTGGTAATTACCAAACCTACGGTGGAATGTTCTGCAATCACCTTCCGGGTCCCGATTTCCGCCGCCTGCACAAAGGGAATCTCCTCCTCGAACCAAGGGGTTTTCACCATGCGGCTTTCATTTTCTTCCATATGACCGATGGCACCGGGCACCATGTACCCCACACAGTCGATCATCTTCGCCTTAAAATGAACCGGCTCGCCGCCCTGATCCGCAAACGCTACTTCTACACCCTCGTTAGGAATGAACTTAGGTTCCGTGGTCATAATGGTCCGTCCATTGCTGGACTGGGGCATTTCATCGATGGTGCGGCTTCTTTCGTTGGGATCAGTAATCCCCGGCAGGATCATCATCTCCATAAAATTCTTAATAAATGTGGATTTTCCTGTACGAACAGGCCCTACACAGCCTATGTATATGGAGCCGCCGGTACGCCCCGCAATATCCTGATACAGATTAAACTCTTCTGCCATGTCAGCTTCCTCACTTTTTCACAGTATGGTACTGCTACTCTATGAGGATTTTATAAGATATAGAACTTATTCTTTGTATTCTCTATACCAATACACTGACATATGGGGAATATAGTCTCCCATTTGGGAACTCAGTATGCCCCATTCCAGTTCTTCCCAGGTTACAGTATTGTCATTGACCAATACATAATACACATAATTGGTAAAGGTGGCATTGGGCGAGGGTGCATCCCCTTCATAACGAACGAGATACTTAAAGTTGCGGACAAGCCTTTCACCCTCTTCATACCACACCATTGTATAACTGTCCCCGTCATAACTCAAATCATGAACAAAATGAACATTATCTGTTTTATAGTAGTACACTGCCGTACGCACACTGGCCGGTGTCCCCTTACTGCAGGTCTCAACAAAGGTATCCCATATGTCCTGCCCGGCAGTAATTGTACCATCTTCAAATACTACGCAGCCATCTACCATGGCATCCACCGCACTGTAATCATCCGGCAGCTCCGTTAAACTTACTTTTTCCATAACGCCCACAGGCTTCAGACAAAACATCTGCAGAATCTGAGAATCATCGGAATAGGGATCTGCCACCTCTTCTGCATCATACCATCCCCAAGCCAGGTACACCGTACCATCTTTTTGCTGCAGAACATAGTACAACTGTTCTTCTGAAGTGATCTTCCATGCCTTAAGATTTTCCCGCCGCATTTTTCGGGAAGAAAGGCCGGATTTCTGCCACCCCTCCTTCGAAAAATACTCATCAAAACATTCTTTTGATAAGGTAAATTCCGATAAATCTCCCAGGTTCATGTTGGTAAGTTCAGACCAGGATACGTTGTCCGATCTTATGATCAGCTGTTGGTCTGCTGTCAGACAATATTCCGCCAAGCTCTGAGCACTCACCACAGAAGTCTCCGGCAATGCATTATATATCGTCTCATCCACGCCATAAGCAGCAGCAAAGGGTGTTACTACTTTATCTTTTGAAGCCGGATTGGCTGCGCACAATATTACAGCGCCCAAACACAAAATCAATGCGCACACCGAAATCCATACTGCCGGCTTCTTCCACTTCAATACATTTTTGATTCTTTCTTTTACACTGCTCTCTCCAAAGGCCAAAGGTGTGGGAGATGGAAAACGGTGATTGGATGCAAAGGAAAGCAATGCCATGCTATATGTTCTGCGAATATTCTCTTCTCCCTCCAGTACCTTTTCATCACAGCTCATTTCCATATCTTTACTCATCAGCATAAAAGCCAGCCAACATAATGGATTAAACCAGTGTAATACCAGCAATACATACGCAAACAACTTTACCACATGATCCATGCGGTGAATATGATATCGTTCATGGCTCAGCACGTGCTTTTGTACATCCATCTCCAAACCAAAGGGAATAAATATTCTTGGATGCACCAACCCTAACACGAAGGGAGCTCCTATTCTATCCGACTGATATACGTTCCCTTCTAATAAAACCGACTTCTCCAGCCCTTTATGTAATTTAATGTATAGAAATACTCCATACGCACTCATCAGACCGATTCCCAGGCACCAGATAATTGTACCAACAATTATCCAAACCTGCATAGGATTCACACTATACTGAGGAGTAGCTGCCGGCAAACTTTCTGAAAGCAAAGAATTAACGACCGAGATCCCCACAGTCATCTGCGGCTGTGTCATCATCCCAATATTTTCCGGTACATACTCCAACACTGCCGGAGTATTTGCCTGTGCCCTGGACATATTAAATATCCCCAACTGAAACAGACTGAATATGGACTGAAAGGATACAGGACAACATAAACGAAAGCCCACCACACTCCACAGGAGATAGGAATATTTTTTCGGAGCCTTGCTCAGTAACAGGCGGACCAGTAGTACTGCCAAAATTACATAACTTCCTGTAATACTCATATTCAGCATGGTTAAAAACAATTTTTCCATTTTCAGCCCTCCTGATGTTCATCAATCAGACGCTTTAACTCTGCAGCCTCCTGGGGTGAAATTCTTTTATTTCCTAAAAAAGATACTAAAAACTTAGGCAGCGAACCCTCAAAGGCTCGTTCCACAAATCGCTCACTCTCATAAGACTGTACTTTTTCT
>JAFUKK010000028.1 GCA_017473665.1 Lachnospiraceae bacterium | reverse complement strand
TTACCCTGTGGAATGGCAGGAAGATTACAATACCACTGTGAAGATATGGAAGACTATTTGCAATTATCTGGTGCAAATCAGCCGTTTATTTGTGGAGTTTTACATTAAAAGAAATATATAGTATGGCAGAAGAGAGGATTGATTATGGCCACTGAGATTAAGAGAATAGATTTGAGTAGGGATTATCAGGCGCATAAGGAAGAGTATATAAAGGCCATAGAATCGGTATGTGAGGAGACTGCCTTTTCCGGTGGCAAATATGCGGACCGATTTGATGAGGAATTTGCAGCTTTTGTAGGCACAGGATATGCTGCGGGAGTAAATAACGGTACCTCCGCCCTGCATCTGGCTATGTTGGCCCTGGGTGTAGGACCCGGAGATGAGGTGATTGTGCCGGCCAATACTTACATTGCTACTGCATGGGGCGTATCTTATACCGGAGCCACTCCCGTATTTGCGGATTGTACTGCAGATACATGGGAGATAGACCCTGTATCTGTAGAGCAGAAAATCACGGAGCGTACCAAGGGAATTATAGGGGTGCATCTGTACGGTCAGCCCTTTGCATATAATGAGATTAAGAAAATCGCCGATAAGCATGGTCTTTTCGTGGTAGAGGATTGCGCCCAGGCTCACAATGCCCTATATGAGGGGCGCCAGGTGGGGAGTCTGGGAGAACTGGGATGTTTTAGCTTTTATCCCGGAAAGAATTTATATGCTTTTGGTGAGGGTGGTAGTATCACTACAGATAATAAGGAATATTTTGACCATATTACCCGTTTGAAAAATCAAGGCTGTGATGTGCGTTATTATCATGATGAAATCGGATATAATATGCGTTTAGAGGGTGTGCAGGGAGCGGTCCTTTCCGTAAGTCTAAAATATCTGAAAGAGTGGACGGCTAAAAGAGAGACTATCGGTGAACGGTATCTTCGGGAGATAGCCAATCCCCTGATTACCATGCAGGCACATCCGGAGAATACCCGGCCGGTGTATCATTTGTTTGTAATCACGGTGCCGGATCATGAGGATTTTGTACGATATATGGCAGACAAGGGGATTGAGTGCAATATGCATTACCCTGTGCCCTGTCATTTGCAAAAAGCATATGCTCACTTAGGTTACCGGGTGGGGGACTGCCCCAATGCGGAATACCTGGCATCCCATTGTGTGACTTTGCCTTTATTTCCTGAGATGAGAGAGGATGAGGTGAGCAGGGTAATTGAGGCTTGCAATGAGTATCGGAGATAGGATAGTACTTACCTGATTTGTGCATGACGACCCTTGACAAGAATTAAGGGACGAGGTTATAATAAGACACGGTTCGTTTGTACGGGCCGTGTCTGTGTGTAAAACACTTTTGCGGGTGTGGCGGAATTGGCAGACGCGCTAGATTTAGGTTCTAGTGTCCCCGACGTGCAGGTTCAAGTCCTGTCACCCGCATTTTAAGTACTGAGTTGCTCAGTACTTTTTTCATATGTAAGATGGTTTTTTGTTATAAATGGATATACTACAGATAAAGGAGTAAAAAAATGCAAATTTTGATTCAGTTACTGATATTGGTGGCAGGCTTTGTGCTCTTGATAAAGGGTGCAGACTGGTTTGTAGAAGGGGCTTCCAAAATGGCGGATAAATTCGGCATTCCCCAGCTGGTAATCGGCCTTACCATTGTGGCCATGGGTACTTCGCTTCCGGAGGCGGCAGTGAGTATTTCAGCTGCGATAAAAGGAGCGGCAGAGATTACCATTGGTAATGTGGTGGGCTCCAATATTTTAAATGTATTTATTATTCTGGGTTTGACGGCTCTTATTTGTCCTATTGCGGTACAGAAGAGTACCATAAAGTATGAGATTCCCTTTACCATTCTGGTAGCTGTAATATTAGGTGTTTGCGGTCTGTTAGATAATACTGTGAGCCGACCGGAGGGTGCGGTCCTGTGGGTGTTTATGATTATTTACCTGATTTATCTGCTTCGCATGGCCAAGAATGGTTCTGATGCTGTTGAGGAAGGCGTTAAGGCAGAGCAGGGAGATGCTATCTGGAAACTGCTGGTTATGATAGTGATTGGCGTCGTGATGATTATTTGGGGCAGTGATTTGGCAGTGGATGCAGCCACAGCATTGGCTACTATTTTCGGAATGGACGAAAGATTTATTGGTCTGACTATTGTGGCGCTTGGCACTTCATTACCGGAGCTGGTGACCAGTGTGACTGCGGCTGTAAAAGGTAAGGCTGATATTGCAGTAGGCAACATTGTAGGCAGCAATATCTTCAACATTCTTTTTGTGGTGGGTACTACAGCATTGATTACACCTGTTTACTACAATCCTGCATTTCTGGTGGATAGTATTGTTGCGGTGACAGCTATGGTGCTTTTATGGTTTTGCGTATTCAAAGACAAACAGCTGGGCCGAGTGGGTGGCGGTATCATGCTAGCCGGTTATGTGGCGTATTTTATTTATTTAATTCAGTAGTTGTTGTGGGTTTGCGGAAGTGAGATTCGCACAAAGGAGTGTATGTTATGAGAAGAATGGGTATACTGATGCCTGTTTCCGCTATTCCATCCAAATATGGAATCGGGACCTTCGGAAAAGCCAGTTATGAATTTGTAGATTTCTTGCAGGAAGCAGGACAGAAACTGTGGCAGATACTGCCGCTGGGTCCTACCGGTTATGGTGATTCCCCCTATCAGTCCTTTTCCACCTTTGCGGGGAATCCATATTTTATAGATTTGGAGCTTTTGATAAAACAGGAATTGTTGACGGAGGAGGAGTGCGAAGCCTGTGAATTTGTAGGCCATCCTCATTACGTGGATTATGAGCGTATTTACAACGGACGTTTTGGGTTGTTACGTAAGGCTTTTGCCCGTGGCCGTGAGGCAGGTGTGGAGGAGAGCGCGGAGTATTGTAGCTTTGTGCAGGATAACAGCTTTTGGTTAGAGGATTATTGCTTATTTATGGCAGTAAAGAATCATTTCCAAGGTAAGTACTACGGTGATTGGGAAGAGGGTATCCGCTTGCGCCGTCCCGATTCGATGAACCAATATCGGCAGCTGCTGGCAGATGAGGTGGCGTTCTATACCTTCCTACAGTATCTATTTTCCGGTCAGTGGACTGCTTTAAAAAAATATGCCAATGAAAAGGGCATAGAGATTATAGGGGATATTCCTATTTATGTGGCCCAGGATAGTGCGGATGCATGGTCTCATCCGGAATTATTTCAGTTTGATGAGGACGGGCAGCCCATAGGTGTGGCAGGATGTCCTCCCGATGCGTTCTCTGCTACCGGACAGTTATGGGGAAATCCTTTATATGACTGGGAGTATCATAGGACTACCGGTTATGAATGGTGGATGAAACGCATTAAGCATTGCTATAAGTTGTATGATATTGTACGTATAGATCATTTCCGTGGTTTTGATGAATACTGGTTTGTACCCTATGGGGATGAAACCGCATGCAACGGTCATTGGGAAAAGGGACCGGGTATGGAGTTGTTTACTACATTGAGGAAACAGTTGGGCGACAAAGAAGTGATTGCCGAGGATTTGGGCTTTTTAACTGATAGTGTCATACAAATGGTAAAGGATACCGGTTATCCGGGAATGAAGATTCTGCAGTTTGCTTTTAATGATTGGCAGGATAATGATTATCTGCCGCACAATTATCCTAAGAATTGTGTGGTATATACCGGTACGCATGATAATGAGACTACCTTGGGCTGGCTTCAAAATCTGTCAGAAGAGAATTTGGCATTTGTAAAGGAGTATGTAGGCTGTGATGGTGACAGGGATACTCTTTGGGCGTTGATTCGTGCGGCGCTCTCCAGCGTGGCAGATACTGCAATGATTCCCATGCAGGATTATCTGGAACTGGGTAATGAGGCCAGAATCAATTTCCCCTCTACTTTTGGTGCTAATTGGAAGTGGAGAATGGATGCCCGGGCGATTACACCGGAATTGACGAAAAAAATTTATAAATTGGCAAAAATATACGGAAGGCTGTAAGCCTTCCGTTTTGTCATCCATAAGGATATATTAGTTAAATTTCATTTGGGATAGGGTAGCATTATGGTATTCCTTTTGGAAAGTTACCTCTTCCCCGAACCATTGGGGAGGGACAAATGCTTCTGC
>JAFUKK010000027.1 GCA_017473665.1 Lachnospiraceae bacterium | reverse complement strand
CTGGGGACATAAGCTTTCCTTTGCCTATGTGACACCTGCTGCCAAGGAGGAGGATTTGTATCGATTGGCAGAGCATATCTGTGAGACCAATCAGGTGCTTTGTTCCTCCTGTCAGGGGATTTATCTGGATACCGAGGATGTTGAGTTACTGGAACAGTTTGGAAAGCAATTTTTTGAATTGCTGAAAAAAGCCAATGGTGTACTTGGAAAGGTCGATATAGGCATGCGTGGTAAAAATACCATTCGGCTGTACAGTGATTTATTGGAACAGGCGGATACCATAATGCAAGGTGAGGGTGTCAGTGTTGTTATTAAGCAAGACCGGGAGCTGGAGTTGTCTTATTTGTTTCGCAATGTCTGGATGAAGGCATTACCTCGGAAAAATCTGATGGAGATCTTAAAGAAACACAAGAATCATTTGCAGACCTGCGGATTACTGTGTGAGCCACAGGAGCGGGCACAACTGGAAGAGCTTTTGGCCCGGGCCGGAATTGTGAGAATTACCGGTGGCAATATGTCCCGTACTGTGGCAGGAGAGGCCCATGATGGCTGTTATCCCTTGCGGGAGTACAGTCGGATTGTAGAGAACGACGCAGAGATAGAAACATGGCATTAAATGTGAAATTTATTGTTTGACAATTTTATAGGTATCATCACATACATTATAGAAAAACCAAGGAGTTTATTATGGATTTCTATGTAGTGAAAGCAGGAGATACCGTAAATACCATTGCCGCCTTTCTGGAAGTCTCACCCCAGCGGATTATTTATGATAACCAATTAATTTATCCATATGAGCTTGCCGTAGGGCAGGCTCTTTTGATAGACAGGGGACAGCCTAGGGCTACGGATACTACCACCATTTCCGTCAGTGGTTATGCTTATACCTTTATCAGCCCCTGGGTACTACGTCAGACACTACCTTTTTTATCGGAATTGCCCATTTTTTCTTATGGTTTTACTTATGATGGACAGTTGAATCCTCCTTTGGGGGATGATACCTGGATGATTGCCATGGCCCGGGAATATAGCGTACAGCCTATTTTGACCCTGACCCCCTTTGGAGCAGACGGAAACTTTAATAATCAGCTGATCAATTCGGTGGTAAATAATCAAAAGTATATTGATAATCTGATTCAAAATCTATTGAACCTCATGGGACAAAAGGGGTATGTGGGAGTGGATATTGATTTTGAGTTTATTCTGGCCCGGGATCGGGATGCCTTTACGGATTTTGTACGGCAGATTGCAGAAGCCATGCGGGCAAATGGATATCATACTTCGGTAGCCCTGGCGCCTAAGGTGTCGGCGGAGCAGAGAGGACTTCTGTATGAAGGGAAGGACTATCGGGCACTGGGAGAGGTGGCAGACCATTTGCTGCTGATGACCTACGAATGGGGTTAGACCTATGGACCGCCTATGGCGGTGGCTCCTATTGACCAGGTGCGTCGGGTGGTGGAGTATGCCATTACGGAGATTCCCAGAGAAAAGCTGGATTTAGGGATTCCCAATTATGCCTATGATTGGCCCCTGCCCTACGAGAGGAGCGTAACCATGGCCCGGACCATTGGGAATGTGGAGGCAGTTCGTCTTGCAGTGGAGCAGGGAGCAGAGATTTTCTTTGATGAAATCGGTCAGACACCCTATTTCCGTTACCGCTCAGCAGATGGGGTAGACCATGAAGTATGGTTTGAGGATGTGAGAAGTCTACAAGCCAAATTTGATTTGATAAAGGAGTATCAGTTACGAGGCTGTGGTTATTGGCAGATTATGCAATGGTTCCGCGCCAACTGGTTACTTTTATCACAGAATTTTTATGTTAGAAAGTGACAGATAAAGGGAAGTAGGGTATACTATACGTGTAGAGAAAACCAAGCGGCACCGAAGGTGACATTTGGTTTTCTCTGCGAATAACGAGCAAGCCGTCTGCGATAGCAGACAATGAGCACGAAGTGCGTGTTTGCGAGTGCGGTTAACTCAGTAGTGGGAGGGCTCCGATATGAGAATGTATGATATCATCATGAAGAAAAGAAATGGTGGCGAATTAACCGAGCAGGAGATTCAGTTTTTCATTGAAGGCTATACCAAGGGAGAAATACCGGACTATCAGGTGTCCGCTTTGATGATGGCTATTTATTTTCAGAAGATGACGGAAACAGAGACTGCCGCTTTGACCATGGCCATGGCACATAGCGGAGATATGTTAGACTTATCTGAGATTCAAGGCTGTAAGGTGGATAAACACAGTACCGGCGGTGTAGGTGATAAGACTTCTCTTGCACTGACCCCCATGGTGGCTGCCTGCGGTATTCCTGTGGCCAAAATGAGTGGCCGGGGACTGGGACATACCGGGGGAACCATCGACAAGCTGGAAAGTTTTGCAGGATTTAACGTAGCTCTTTCCAGAGAAAAGTTTATAGAAAATGTTAATAAAATTGGCATCGCCATCATGGGACAGACGGCGGATTTAGCACCGGCGGATAAAAAGCTTTATGCCCTGCGGGATGTGACTGCCACCGTAGATAATATGTCCCTCATAGCCAGCTCCATTATGAGCAAGAAGCTGGCGGCAGGGGCAGATGCCATTGTACTGGATGTAAAAACCGGTAGCGGTGCTTTTATGAAAACCCAAGAAGATGCAGAGGCATTGGCGCAGGAAATGGTGAAAATCGGCAACCATGCAGGACGGAAAACCATTGCGGTAGTATCGGATATGGATCAGCCCTTGGGCTTCACTGTAGGTAACGCATTGGAGGTCAAGGAAGCTATAGATACGCTTAAGGGACAGGGACCGGCGGATTTCACTGCTTTATGCCTGGAACTGGGCAGTCAGATGCTGGTGGCAGGAGGTGCTGCCAGGGATGCAGTTATAGCCAAGACTATGCTTCAGCAGGTAATTGCAGATGGCAGTGCATTGGATAAATTGGCACAGTTTGTGGGAGCCCAGGGAGGCAATCCGGATTGGGTATATCATACGGAACAGTTGCCCATGGCAGAGCATATAGTGGATGTTCTTGCACCTGTAGAAGGGTATGTGCAGAAAATCACTTGTGATGAAGTGGGCATTTGCTCTCTGATGCTGGGGGGCGGTCGTGAGACCAAGGAATCAGAAATTGACCTGTCTGTGGGTCTGGTACTGAAAAAGAAGGTGGGCGATTATGTGCAGAAGGGTGATACTTTGGCACAGCTGCATATCAATGATTTGAGCCGACAGGACGCAGTGACCAAGCGATTGCTTAAAGCGTACATCATCGGAGAAGCACAACCGAAGAGCAGTCAGTTGATTAAATGTATCATTTCATAAGAAAGAGGAGCGATTTCAATGACTCCTCCGGCATAATGGACATATTTCACTTCATACATTGTAGTATGAGAAATAAAAAGACAACCAAATCAGTTACCAAAGAGGACTTTTTCGGCAAATTAAATTTTCCGCAGGATGTATGCACCGGGGCCCTGAATGTGACCCTTACTGGGAACCGGGAAGCATGGATTGAAAATTACAAGGGGATATTGGAATATAGCGAGGATAAGATTCTGCTTCAGTGTAAGACTTGCAGATTGTGTCTTACGGGTAACCATCTGTCCATTGACTATTATACAGATTCGGACATGAAAATCAGCGGCTATATCTCAGCCCTGCAATATCAGTAATAGGGAGTATTTGATTTTGGGTAATGTGTTTGGATATGTAAAAGGCACGCTGCGGATAAAACTGACGGGGATTTCTCCGGAACGCTTTATTAATCTGTGCAGTAAGAGCCAAATTGTATTGTGGAATATTGTACAGGTGATAGATGTTTTTTATTTAAATATCGGTTTGAAAGATTTTTACAGGATAAAACCCCTGCTTCGAAAAACAGGGACAAAGGTAATCATATTGGAGCGATCCGGATTACCTTTTTTTATTGCAAAAACCAAGCGTAGGAAAGCGTTCCTGGCAGGACTTATCCTTTGTGTGGCATTTTGGTTTATATCGGGGTTGTTCATCTGGCGAATAGATTATAATGGGAATTATGCAGTGACATCGGATATGTTGGAGAAAGCACTGAAAAATCAAGGTATCGCCATAGGCAGATTGAAAAGTAAGGCGGATTTGTTGGAAGCAAATACCCGGATACGTCAGGAGTTTCAAGAAATAACTTGGATTGGTATGGGGTTTCAAGGGACCACATTACAGGTCAACATAAAGGAAAAAAAGCAGGAAATACAACAGGGGGAAATTGTAATCCAAGATTATGAAAATCGTTTGCCTTCCGGAGGGGAGGAAGGAGATGCTATTTATGAATCAATCTATGCTCCGGAGGAGGGTGTTATTTTATCCATCATTGTACGATCCGGCATACCAATGGTGAAAAAAGGTGATACTGTTATCAAAGACCAAGTGTTGGTGGATGGACTTGTACCAATAATGAATGAGGATGGTACGGTAAAGGAATACATGCAGGTGACGCCGGATGCAGACATTTTGTTGGAATATTATCTGTATGAAAGCTTTACTTTGCCATATACTTATGTGGAAAAGCAGTACACCGGAAGAACCAAGGAGCAATTTTTTTTATTTTGGAATGAGCATAAGCTGCAATTACCGGTGGAAATTTCTTTTCATCAATATGACGAGGTGACAAATCAGGATTTTCTTTCTTTGGATGTAATAGGTCCCCAGAAAATGGGAAAAGGGACAAAAATGATCAGGGAATATCAGAATTTCGAACATAAATATACGTCAGAGCAGGCTGAAAACCTATTGTATAAGCAACTGGATGAATTTATTAGAACTTTAAATGAAAAAGGGGTACACATAATCGGAAAAAATGGTAAAATAGATACGAGTACCGGTGAGTGGAAACTGGATGTGGAGTTGCTGGTACAGGAGTATGTAGACAACGGGTGATTTTATGGGAATAGTTACCAGGCAGATGGAGTTGGATGCAGACCACATGCAAAAAATTTTTGGCATGCAGGATGCATTTGTAAAAAAGATTGAGAAGGAACTACAGGTACAGATCACTGATAGGAATGGTATGCTGCAGATTACCGGTGAGGAAGTAAGTGCAGACAGGGCCTGTCATATTATCGGTCAGTTAGACACCATTTCCCACAGAGGAAATGAGATAGAGGAGCAAAGTGTGGATTACGCGATTACCATGGGCAAGGAAGATGCAGAAGAAGTGTTAACAGAAATCGACAGTGATTGTATCTGTCATACCATATCAGGAAAGCCTATCAAGCCTAAGACTTTAGGACAAAAGCAGTATGTGGATGCTATCCGAAATAATATGATTGTGTTTGGTCTGGGGCCGGCAGGTACCGGTAAGAACTATCTGGCTATGGCCATGGCTATTACGGCTTTTAAAAATGAGGAGGTAGGGCGTATTATT
>JAFUKK010000026.1 GCA_017473665.1 Lachnospiraceae bacterium | reverse complement strand
GTTCGTGGAATGTCTTATTATACAGGAACAATTTTTGAAATTGCCATTCCGGAATTTGGAGGAAGCTGCGGTGGCGGCGGACGCTATGATAAGATGGTGGGCAAGTTCACCGGCAATGATGTGCCTGCTTGTGGTTTTTCCATCGGTTTTGAGCGTATCGTGTTACTGCTGTTAGAGAGCGGGTTTAAGGTACCTACCCAGCCCAAGAAGGTGGCATACCTGATTGAGAAGGGTGTAGGCGGCCAGGCTCTGTGCGATGTGATTGCACAGGCTCAGGAAGCACGTAAGGATGGCTTACAGGTGCTGGTAGCCCGTATGAACAAGAACAAGAAATTCCAAAAGGAGCAGCTCCAGAAAGAGGGCTATGAGGATTTCGTGGAATTCTATAAGGACCCCCTGAAAAATTAGGACGGAACTGTAGGATAGAAAATGATGCGGATATGAGATTCTCTAACGGGTAGAATAAGTGAGAGAAGGAAACAAATAGAAAGACGAGGTTGGATTCATGGCAGAGTCAATGAAGGGTTTAAAGAGAACACATCGCTGTGGTGAACTGTCTGCAGCAAATATCGGCGAAGAAGTAACCGTAATGGGCTGGGTACAGAAGCAGCGTAATAAGGGCGGTATTATTTTTGTGGACCTGAGAGACCGTGCAGGTCTGTTACAGGTGATTTTTGAAGAAAGTGACTGCGGTGCTGAGAATTTTGCCAAGGCAGAGAAGCTGCGTAGCGAATTCGTAGTAGCAGTAGTAGGTAAGGTATTAAAGCGTGAAGGTGCAGCCAATGAAAATCTGGCTACCGGAGAGATTGAAGTACGTGCTACTCAGGTACGTATTCTGTCCGAGGCAGAGACCCCGCCCTTCCCTGTGGAGGCAGATTCCAAGACCAAGGAAGAACTGCGTCTGAAATATCGTTATTTGGATTTGCGTAGACCTGATCTGCAGAGCAATTTGATGCTGCGTAGTAAGATTACTACCACCATCCGTTCTCATTTAAGTGAACAGGGCTTTTTGGAGATTGAGACCCCTATTTTGTGTAAGTCCACTCCCGAGGGTGCAAGAGATTATCTGGTACCCAGCCGTGTGCATCCCGGACATTTTTATGCGCTGCCCCAGTCTCCTCAGATTTTCAAGCAGCTGCTGATGTGCTCCGGCTATGACCGTTATTTCCAGATTGCAAAGTGTTTCCGTGATGAGGATCTGCGTGCAGACCGTCAGCCTGAGTTTACCCAGGTGGATATGGAAATGTCCTTTGTGGATGTGGATGATGTAATCGGTTATACCGAGGAAATGGTGGCAAAGGTGTGCAAGGAGGCCATTGGTCTGGAGGTACAGCTGCCCATTCAGCGTATGACCTGGCAGGATGCTATGGACCGTTTCGGTTCTGACAAGCCCGATACCCGTTTCGGCATGGAGCTGGTGAATGTATCTGAAGTGGTAAAGGACTGTGAGTTTGGCGTATTTACCGGTGCCCTGGCAGCAGGCGGTAGCGTACGTGGTATCAATGTAAAGGGACAGGCAGCAATGCCTCGTAAGAAGATTGATGCCCTTATCGAGTTTGCTAAGGGATATGGTGCTAAGGGTCTGGCTTATCTGGCTGTACAGGAGGATGGTACTTACAAGTCTTCCTTTGCGAAATTTATGACTGAGGACCAGCTGAAGGCTTTGGTAGAGGCTATGGATGGTCAGGCAGGGGATTTATTATTCTTTGCGGCAGACAAGAACAGTATCGTATGGAGCGTGCTGGGTGCACTTCGTATTGAAGTGGCAAAGCAGCTGGATATGATTGATAATAGTAAGTTTAACTTCCTGTGGGTAACAGAGTTCCCTCTGCTGGAGTGGAGCGAGGATGACAACCGTTATGTGGCTATGCATCATCCTTTTACCATGCCCATGGATGAGGATATTCAGTATCTGGACAGCGACCCCGGCAGAGTACGTGCTAAGGCTTATGACATCGTATTAAACGGTGTAGAGCTGGGCGGTGGTAGTGTGCGTATTTTCCAGAATGATGTACAGGAAAAGATGTTTGAGATTCTAGGCTTTACCAAGGAGCAGGCATACAATCAGTTTGGTTTCCTGTTAAATGCATTCAAATACGGTGTGCCCCCTCATGCAGGTCTGGCAATTGGTTTGGACCGTTTTGTAATGCTTCTGGTAAAAGCTGACAATATCCGTGAGGTAATCGCATTCCCTAAGGTGAAGGATGCATCCTGTCTCATGACAGAGGCTCCCGGTACTGTAGCAGAGGCACAGCTGGAGGAATTATATTTGGAACTGGCACCTATGGAAGTGGCAACCGAGGAATAAATGTAAATTCTATTTGAAACCAAAAATAAAAAGGAGCTGTTGTGGTGGCAGAAGGCTGCCATGACAGCTTTTTGGTTTTTGCAGAGCGAGGGCCGGAGTGGATTACATATCTATTCTACATGGACACGCTTTTGCTCCGTGAAAAGCGTTGCGCTACTAGGTTCGAAAGTACCTCACCAAGTAGCGACGTTTTTCAAGGGTCCTAAGTTGAACAGATATGTAATCCAC
>JAFUKK010000025.1 GCA_017473665.1 Lachnospiraceae bacterium | reverse complement strand
GTTGACTATCGAATGTCTGATTGCCGTAATCAGTCTACTTTTGACTGCTTTCGGCTTAGGATATGCTGTCGGATATAATCATAAGGCACAAAAATAACCGCCCAAGCCTGACAAGCAACGCGGTTACTTTTGTAACTAAGTAATTGAGGGCTAACCGTATATTCGGTAGCACCTTTTCTATTGTCATTATATGCCACATTTCATATTGCTGTCAACAAGAACCGTTGTTTTGGCCTCATCCTTTCACAATTCTACCATCTATTATTGACTTCCCTCCCACTTTGCACTATGATAAAACAATAAAGTCCCGGCATCATAGGCACGGGACCAATACATAGAAAAGGAGATTCCTTATGTTAAATGAAAGAATGGTAGCTCTGGGAACCCAGCGTTCCGTTATCCGAGAGCTTTTTGAATTTGGCAAACAGCGGGCGGCGCAGATTGGTGCAGAGAATGTATTTGATTTCTCCATCGGCAATCCTTCCGTGCCCTCTCCTGCCATCGTAAACGAGACTGCAATTAAGCTGATTCAGGAAATGGACCCTGTCATCCTCCACGGCTACACCAGTGCCCAGGGTGATGCGGGGGTACGTCAGATGCTGGCTGATTCTGTGAATCGTCGCTTCGGCACTGCATTCAACGGTGACAATTTCTACATGACCATCGGTGCAGCTGCTGCTCTGTGCTGCTGTCTGAATGGCTTGTGCAATCCCAGTGACGAGGTAATTGTATTTGCTCCCTTCTTCCCTGAATACAAGGTATTTATCGAAGGTGCAGGAGCTACTATGAAGATGATTCCTGCGGATATCGAAGGCTTCCAGATTGATTTTGACGCTTTTGAGGCGGCTATTAACGAGCACACCAAGGCTGTCATCGTAAACTCCCCCAACAACCCCTCCGGTGCAGTTTATTCTGAAGCAACCATCCAGAAGCTGGCTGCCATCCTGGAGAAATACAGTGCAAAATACGGCCAGCCCATCTACCTGATTGCAGATGAGCCCTACCGTGAAATCGTATTTAATGGTACAGACGTACCTTACTTACCTAAATATTATAAGGATACCCTGGTATGCTACTCCTGGTCCAAATCCCTGTCCCTGCCCGGACAGCGTATGGGCTATGTAATCGTTCCCGATGAGGTCACCGATAGCAAGCTGGTATATGCAGCTGTAGCCGGAGCCGGACGTTCCCTGGGCTATGTAAATGCTCCCGGTCTGTTCCAGAGAGTCTGCGCTATGTGTGCTGATGTCAGTGCTGATGTGGCCATCTACGAGACCAATAAGAATCTGCTGGTGAATGGACTCCGGGACATGGGCTTCCATGTGGTAGAGCCCGGCGGAACCTTCTATATGTTCCCTCGCACTCTGATTCCCGATGATGTGGCATTCTGCGAAAAGGCAAAGGATTTCAACCTGCTCATCGTACCCGGTACCGGCTTTGGTTGCCCCGGACACACCCGTATCTCCTATTGTGTGCCCACCGAGCGAGCTGAGAAGTCTTTGGACGCTTTTGAAAAACTTGCGAAGTATTATTTGTAAAACATATGGTGTATCTCAGCCTTATAAGTGAGAAATTTACAAAGTAGAGGGGCTCCCCCTTAAAGCGAGAAAGAAAGGGACAAGATAACTTGTCCCTTTCCTTTTTCTTCCACATTCTTAAGTGTCCGTCCCATGGACACCTTCTTTACTTATGGCATTCTGCTACCACCCGTACCTTGGTCTGTACCTGCGCCAGTGCTTCATTCAAATCCCTGTCAGGTGTCATATACAGGATAGGGCGACCGTCAGCTGCAAAATGTACTCTGTGAATACCGGTACAACGCTGCCCCCTACCGGGTACCAGCTGGGCATGATAGGTAATAAGCACATCTCCCTCCTCATCCACCGTAAAGGCATTATGCCCCGGTCCGTAAATTTCTTCCATGGATGCCGTAGAAAGCAACGCTGTGGGAGATTTTACCCACTCTTCTATATTCAGTAAATCTCCATCCAAATCAATCCGCAAACACCCTATTACGTAGGAGTCTCCTCCGGCTGCACCGCCGGAATACATAATATAGGCCGCATCCCGGGTCAGCAAAGGATACGGGCCCTCGTTATTAATGGTCCCCGCGTTATTCTCCCAGCCGTATAAGGGCCTGGACAATAATACTTTATCACTGATTAATCTTTCAGGGCATGCTTCCTCTATTTCACCTATATACAGCATGGAACCGGTATCTCCGGGGGCCATACAGTTGATTCGGCTGGACCATACCAGATAGGAGCGGTTACGCACCTTCAGATAGGTCATGTCCAAGGTAATGCCTTCCGTATTCAAATCCTGCCCTTCCTTATCCAGCACCTTCACCGGATCATACCAATCCTCTGCCTTAGTAGGGTCTCCTCCCTCCTTCAGCTTCATCATGTGGCATTTGGGTGCCCACTGCTCACCTCCCACAGCAAACAGGATATACAGTTGTTCACCGATAATATGCAGCTCCGGCGCCCAAAAGGTCTGTATCAGATGACGCTCCGGGTCTTTGTCCAAAATCAAATGCTCCGGGGTCTCCGGTGCAAACAACTGCTCCACTGTGGATGCACTGCGAATATATAAGCCCACATCATCCGTATTGTCATTGGTTGCAATATAGTAATAGGTCCCCTTCCATAGGGTTACATCCGGGTCCGCATATCCCATAGCCAGCGGAAATCCATACTTGGGAGCGCGTACCCGTCCCTTTATAGGATAAATACCGGGCTTATTCCAGTCTACCTGACTACAATCCCAATCTACTCCTTTGGCCGCAAAGGAACCATCAGAATACATGGCCATGGCCCGCACATTTTCCAATTCCTGCAAAGAAGATACCGTCACACATTCCGGTACTTCTATAGCAGTATTTTTAATGGTGGACCAATACATATATGCCTGACGTCCCAAATACTCTGATACCTCTATCTCGTCCAACCCTTTAGCCCAGATGTCCTGCTCTGTTACCAACCCCCAGGGCTGAAAATGAATCAAATCCTTGGTGGTCCAAAGCAATACCTTCCCTTTACAGCTTTCATCCGGTGTACCGTCTGCATTTGCCCGGATGGCAGTAATGCAATAGCCTCTCTCCGAATCATAGCAGATACGCGGCTCCACCAGTCCCTTCTCTATAATTTCATTGGAGGCACTGATTTCCGCCTCCGCAAACAGCAAACCGTAGTTATTGTAAAAGCTACGATAATCCCAGCCCTCTTCCCAATAAGCAAAATGCACACTATTGCCCAGGGAGGAAGTATAACATTCCTCAGGTTCTCTGGTGTACACCTTGATTTTTCCTCTTCTCATATAGCACATAATAGCACCCCTTTCTCAGATGTATCTGCTCTTTTATCTAAACGCTGCCAGCACCGTGCTGTCTTCTTTTACAAATGCAATGTATTGGTCTAACCGGGCCTGCACATTCAACCACTGCTCTCCTGCATAGGTCTGACCATTAATTACAGACACCCAATTCCCCTTGGGCAAATAGACCTTACGTTCCACCTGTCCCCTTTCCATAATGGGGGCAAACAAGATATCTTCACCAAAGAAATACTGGTCTTCTAAAGTATAACATATCTCATCCTCATAGTAATCATAAAACATAGGACGCATAATTGGCGAACCGGTCTCACTGGCAATCTCCATGTACTTCATAATATAGGGACGCAGCTTCTCTCTTGTTTCAATGAGTTTCTTGATAATTTCATAATTCTCATCCCCAAAACACCAAATCTCATTGGGCCCACCGCTCCGCTCAATAATACCGGGATTAGGCTCCGGCTGATTAGGGGTACGTTTTCTGGCACCGTGAAGACGCATAATGGGAGAGAATAGTCCGAACTGGAACCATCTCACAATCAGTTCCCGGAAATCCTCACTTTCCGTATCTCCCGACAGGAAACCGCCAATATCACTGTTCCACCAGGGAATACCGCACATACCCATGGATAAACCGCTGGTAACACTCTGTCGCAGGGCACGCCAATCCGATACAATATCACCATTCCACACAGCCGCACCATACTTCTGACTACCGGGATAGGCTGCTCTGGTCAGGGAAATAATCTCTTCTTCTCCGGCCTCCTGCAATCCTTCATAAAGCATCTTCACGTAGTAGTAAGGATAAAGCATGGCTGTCTGGGCACCATTTCCCAGATAAAAGTGAAGATGCCCGAACTGCTGGGGATGCACCTCCGGCTCCGCCTCATCCAGCCAGAAATTGCTGATACCGTGGGAATAGTAATTCTCCTTGATTTTGCCCCAAACAAATTTGCGGGTCTCCGGATTCATAGGGTCAATAAAAGTCTGCTGACCATAAAAGGAAAAGGTTCCGTACTGGCCGTTTTCGGTACGGACCAGCATATTTTTCTCGCTCATTTCCTCATAGTTTTCACTTTTGGGATTAATAGTAGGCCAAATGGATACAATGGGCTTGATCCCCAGCTCCTCCAGCTCCTTACACATGGCAGTGGGGTCCGGCCAGTATTTGGGATCAAATTTCCATTCCCCCTGCTCTGTCCAATGGAAAAAGTCAATTACAATGGCAGCAATGGGAATACCTCTTCTTTTATACTCACGAGCCACACTTAACAGCTCCTGCTGGCTTTCGTAACGAAGCTTACACTGCCAAAAGCCTGCCGCCCACTGAGGAAACCTAGGAGAATAGCCGGTTAAATCAGAATAAATCTTCATCACATCAGCCGGTGTATCTCCCACGAACACCAAATAATCCGCCTGATAGGTACTGTCACTGCACCATAAGGTATGATTTCGTGTGGTCTCACAACGTCCGGGAGAAGGATTATTCCAGAAGAATCCATAACCCAGGGAGGAATACAGAAAAGGTAAAGTCGATTTGGTATTGTAATGAACCAAATTACAGGTACTGCCCTTGCGGTCAAAGGCATCCTCTGTTTCCTGTCCCAGACCATAAAAATGCTCCCCCTCATTGGCCTCAAAAATTACCTTAGTAGCATAATGGTCCCCTTCCGTATGTACATACTTATTCACATAATCGCCCTCATATTTGGTGCGAAGAATTAATTTATCCTTACGATAAAAGCACAAAATACCTCCATACCAGGGGAACCCGGCCTCCATGGTTGCTTTCACATCTCCATTGGTAATAGTAGCAAAAGATGTGTCTCCCTCTACCCTACACTGAGACTGTGTTACCGGGGGCAACAAGGTCCAACTTTCATCTGAAATCACAGAATTACGGGTAGCACGACATCGGAGACAATTCTCTCCATAGGGCTCTATTACCACCAATTCATCTTTTCGCTGAAAAATCAATCGTTCCTTTTCCAATACTATTTTTCCCATAAGTACCTCCAAGTACGCTTTTTTGATTTAATTATAGCAAGATGAAGTGGCAAGTTCTTGCATTTTTCCACCCAAAACTAACACTATCTTGATATATCGGATTGCTTGTGTTATGGTTTTATTAACACCAAATCCATCAGGAGCGACCCATGCAAAACATCCATAATTCCGGATTGTATGAATCCATTTCCCATATTACCGATACTGCACCTTACTCTCTACACTATACTGAGGTTCCACCAGGTTACGAATCTGCCCTTTATCTCCATTGGCATCAGGAAATGGAGTTTCTCTATCTTACCCAGGGCAACGTGCTTTTTCATATAGAAAATCAAAATTTTCCTTTGCAGGCCGGGGATGGCATTTTCATTCCGCCGGGACTCCTTCACCACGCTACTGCCCTGGGAACGGAACAAGTGACCTTTCATGCTTTTGTGCTGTCCCCCACCTTTATTCTGTCCCCCTTTGATACCCATGCTTACAATACTTATCTGCTACCGGCATTGCATAACAGCCTGCTTTTTGCTACTGCACTACATAAGGAAATTCCCTGGCAAAAAGAGGTACTGCAGTATTTACAGCAGGTCTTTACCGAAGAAAAGCCCGGAGAGCTGACTTTACGAGGTCTTGCACTACTGATTTGGAATCAGCTATACACCCATCATATCAGCCGCATCAGAACTCCCGGACTATTAGAAACCCTGTCCGCACAGTTATCACCCTGCATGCAACATATCCATAAACATTATAATGAGCCTCTAAACCTTGGTGAACTGGCAGCCTTGATTCCCTTGAGCGAAGGAGAATTCTGCCGCAGCTTTAAACGTCTGACCGGCACCTCGCCCTTTCGCTATCTGGTGCGATACCGTATATTACAGAGCTGCACGGAACTGACCCAAAGCAATAAAAAAATAACCGATATTGCATTATCCTGCGGATTCAACAATATCAGTTATTTCAATCGAGCCTTCTTAAAAGTCATGGGCATGACCCCTTCCCAATATCGGAAGAGTCTGCAGCCTACACTCATCTGACAAAATTAGTAAACACTACCGGCTCCTGGGAAGGAAGTTCTACTCCCGCCTTTCTGCCGGCTTCCATACATTTCAGCATATAAGCCATATTGCGGCCCAAAATGCGCATGGTCAACAGCCCTTCTTTATCCTCTGCCACCTGCTCAGGCGCTGCACCATGGACCATATTCCAGTATCTGGAGGAAACTACCGGCATCTGGGAAATAGTGAAGTATTTCATCATCTCATCAAAAGCCGCTGTGGTACCTGCTCTACGGGCAGACAATACACATGCTGCAGGCTTCATATAAAAATCCCTGCCTCCGGAATAGAACAACCGGTCCATAAAGCCCTTCATATTACCACTCATGGCCGCATAATGCACAGGACTACCAAAAATAAATCCATCCGCTTCTTTACATTTCTCCCTGATTCGGTTTACCGCATCATCAAATACACATTTTCCGGTTCTACCGCAACCACCGCAGGCAATACATCCTCCAACAGGTTTATTTTCAATCCAAACAATCTCCGTAGCAATCCCTTCCTGCTCCAGAGTCGTAGCCACTTCCTTCAACGCCATATAAGTACATCCCTCTCTATGAGGGCTTCCGTTAATCAATAAAACCTTCATCTCTTCATCCTCCTACCAAAAGTGTGCATTCTCCTCTCATTCTACCATACTTTCCTCCGTAGCACACACCTTTTTCAAGATAATCGCCATTCTCCTTCCCCCCTGTCCCGTCCACTTCCTGCCCTGTCCCACCCTTACACCCTGCCACGGGGTTTTCGTTCTCTGTCTTGGGGATTTTCTTACAAACGCCTTTTCGGTAGTGTTTATCAACGGTGGTCTTTTATACGATGGACATTGTCTTCGCCTGCAATATGTCCTGCAAAGACAGTCCCATCCTTAATGAAACAAAATAATGGTCACCATATACTTCCATGGGCATGACAAGTGGAGTGTCCATACCGTTGTCTTAGCAAACGCTTATGTCACAAGGACATTTCGCACGGATGCGAAATGAGCGAAACCGGTACAAGGATGTACCGTTTTCGCGTGCCTGTCCCATTCACAAGTATATACCGCGTTTGCTTAGACAACTGATGGCACGTAACGTATGCCCAGGGGAGTATATGGTGACCATTATTTGTTACCAAGCCTACGAACTGTCTTTGCAGGACATACAGCAGGCGGACAATGTTCATTCGGTAAAAGACACCGTTCCTTACCGAAAAGCTCGTTTGTTGAAAATCAACCCAAGACAGTACGAAGAAACCCCGTGGCAGGGTGTAAGGGTGGGACAGGGCAGGAGGCGGACGGGACAGGGGGGGGAAGGAGAAAAGAGCTGGTTATCCGGGAAAATGGTGCTATAATAGAGAGGATGGTAGATTCAAAGGAAAGAAGGTAGTACCATGATTATAGACATGCACACACATACATTTCCGGATAAGATTGCACAGAAAGTGGTAAACAGTCTGGCTAGAGAGGCCTGCAGCAAGCCCTTCAGCGATGGAAGCATGAACGGACTGTTGGAGGGAATGAAGCGGGGAGGCGTGGATTACTCCGTGAACCTTCCGGTGATGACCTCTCCGGAACAGGTGGAAAAGATAAACAGCCAATTCATTGAAGCCAAGGAACAGTTGCATACACAAGGTATCATATGCTTTGGCGGCATGCATCCGGAGTATACACAGATACGTCAGGAGCTGACCCGGCTGAAAAAAGCAGGCATCAAGGGAATCAAGATTCATCCTGCCTATCAAAAGTTGGATTTAAATCATTCTAAGATGATGAATATCATAAGCATTGCCAGTGAACTGGATATGATAGTCATTACCCACGCAGGCATTGATATCGGTATTTATGACCATGATTACGCTTCCGTGAAGCATGTATTACAGGTATTGAAGGAAGTGCAGCCCTCCAAGCTGGTACTGGCCCATATGGGAGGCTGGGGCTGTTGGGATGACGTAGAACGGGACTTGACCGGCGCTCCGGTGTATTTTGACACTGCTTTTTCCCTTGGGCCTATTGAACCCTTACCGGGATGGGATAAGACTCCTATCGCAGAACACAATCTGACCCCGGAGGACTTTGCCCGCATTGCCCGTAAACACGGTACTGATAAGATTCTCTTTGCCACCGATTCTCCTTGGCAGGAACAAGCGGATGCCGTAGCCCTGGTAAACAGTGCGCCGCTCACTGCAGATGAAAAGGAACAGATTTTCTACAAAAATGCAACAGAACTGTTACATATTAACGTATAAAGAGAAGCCAATCCATGGATTGGCTTCTTTCACTTCAACGCAATCAGACCAGATTATTTATCGCCTCTGCACTGCTTCTTTTTCTTTTTATTCTCATACATACTCTGGTCAGCCAAGCGCACGTAATCCAGCACATTTGTATCCGGTTCCAAATCTACCAGCTGATATCCGTAACTGAAATCCAGCACACAACCGGACTCCTGTTCCTGCTGATTATACTCCTGACGTAACTGCTCCACCCGCTGCCAATAGGTATCCGGTGTATTGGAGTCCTCTGCCAGTCCCATTACCAGGAATTCATCTCCGCCATAACGCACTACCGCATAATCTTTACGGGCTTCTTGCAAACAACGGGCCATATTGCGGATAATCAAATCACCCTTTTCATGACCAAATTTATCATTTATTTTCTTTAATCCGTCTGCATCTGCAAAGGCAAGGAAAAGCTTCTTATCGTGTCCACCGCTCTTTTTCAGCAGTTCATCTATAATACGTTCCATACCAAAGCGATTGTATACACCGGTAAGGGAATCCCTCACATACATCTCATCCATCTCTTCTACTGCATGATGGAGAAGCTTCTGCTTGCGGATATTCTCTATCGCATGCCCCATATTCAAAAGCCATGTAACATACATATTATTATCTATGGGGAAACGGCTGTTTACAAATACAAAGTATCCGTAATTCCGGTCCTTATAATGAACCGGATTGAAAATGTAAAGCTTACCGCCCTCCGTTTCATTAAAAAGCTCGTCTAGTGCATATCTGGACGGGAACAGCCCTTTAG
Source organism: Lachnospiraceae bacterium (assembly GCA_017473665.1). Lineage (GTDB taxonomy): Bacteria > Bacillota > Clostridia > Lachnospirales > Lachnospiraceae > Acetatifactor. Next base: position 1,294 of record JAFUKK010000025.1, on the reverse strand, counting down.
TGAAAAACTGTCCGTTACGATATGCCACCTTTACATCTATCATCTCAGAATAGTCCCGTCTCTCCTGACGTGTCATACTCTCCTGGCCGGCAATACCGGTCTCAAAAGTCTTTTGCGCAAACCCTTCATTTACACAATAGAAAAACTCCGGAGGATCAATATTCATAACAAAATTTTTCAGAGCGTTAATCCAATCCTGAAATTCATCCCCCTCCATAATATCCTTTTCCATCTTATGCATATAGAAAATAGCATTACGCTGGAATGCCTCTTTACCGATGGTACGCCGCTGGGCCTGGTATCTCTTATGTATATCCAATTGTTCACAGCCACAGCTTTCTCCCAGAACCAATTCGTCAGCAATGAGTACCTCAGAGGGCACCTCTTCTCCCTTTGAAAGGGATAATAACAGCTCACAAGCCGCCTGCCCCTGTTTGTCCGTACAGATTTTAGCTGTAGTCAGCATGGGAATACTCTGCTGCCCTTCCAGGGTCTGGTCATAGCCGGATACAGCCACATCCACAGGAATGGAATATCCCTTCTGTTGTAGGGAATTGCAAAGGTTCAGTTCCATAATATCATTGGCACAAATAACTGCCTCCGTGAATGACAAATTATAATGAATAATCTCTTTTGCAGCCTTCTCTCCACCACCAATATAGAAATCTCCCTGCGTCACACGCCCCTCTTCCAAAGGGATATTGTGCGCCTCCAGCACATCCTTATAAGCCCGGAAACGATCTTCCGAATCCTGATTTCCTTCGGTACCCGTCACAAAGTGTAACCGGCGCATGCCGTGATCCACCACAAAGTGCTCTACTAATGCGCGCATGGTTCTATAAGTGTCAGCTCCTACATAATAGCAACCTTCCACCTTTGCTCCAATACTCACCACAGGTACTTTAACAGTCTTTAGTAAATCAAATATCAGTTTTTTGTTAAACTCAATATGAAGTACATTGGCTGTCAGAATCACACCGTCAAACAAATTCAAATCCGGTAGATTCACAATATTTACTTCGCCTAAATTATGTTTTTCCTTTTCATAGAAACCGGTAAACCAGGTAAAAACAGCAATATTACAGCCATGCTCCTGGCCAAAGCGTTCGATGCCCTTAATCATTCGCATCTGTGCTTCTGAGTCAATGGCCGTACACAAGACCGCAATATTCTTTAATCTGCCTGCCATTCTGTTCCCCTTCCTTTCCTACTGTTGCCAAAAACCATATTTATGTTAATTAGAAATACCCTTATTGTAATTATAAACCAAATCCATCGCCCCGACTAGTCATTT
>JAFUKK010000024.1 GCA_017473665.1 Lachnospiraceae bacterium | reverse complement strand
GTCCCTGCGCTGATAGTAAGGGTCACCACCGTCCCCTCCGGAATACTTGCACCCACACCGATATCCGTGCTGATGACAATATCCTTGTCTACGGTTTCGGATTCCTCATATAACAAAGTGGGTTCCAAACGTAATGCTTTCAGCTTCATCCGCGCCTCGTCAACAGGCAGTCCCACCACTTTAGGCATAGTTACCTTGATCTCAGTCTCTGAAGTATCGGTGGTCTCCGTACTATCCTGCTCAGTGGGAATCACGGGACTGGTAGGCAACTGGGAATCTTCATTCCCCATTCCTGAAAACACTTTTACTGCCAACAACAAGATAATAAAACAAATCACCACACCGCCGATAATGGTCAGCCATGTAGTTATCTTTTCCATCCGGGGATTATATGCGGTCTCGTCCTCACTCTCCTCGTCTCCATAACGACTATGGAGTTCATCTGTGCGCAGACGCATGGTGCCGGTAAATTCACCTTCACCCTCTTCACCATGTACGGTTCTCTTTTTTATCTGAGCCACCTCACCATCCGAAATGGTCCTGGTACCTCCCTCAGTCTCCGGATTGGTCAAAATGACAAAATCCTCCTCCGGATGCACCAGGGATTGCTTCAGATCCTTAATCAGCTCCGGCATACTCTGATAACGTCTATCAGGAGACTTTTGGCAACACTTCAGTACAATATTTTCCACGCATACCGGAATCTCCTGCACAAAATCAGAAGGATACGGCATCTCTTCCTGTATATGCTTAATGGCAATGGCCACTGTAGTCTCTCCGTTAAAGGGTACCCGTCCTGTAAGCATCTCAAAGAGAGTAATACCCAAGGAATAGATATCACTCTTCTCATCACTATAGCCTCCTCTGGCCTGTTCCGGTGAAGTATAATGTACGGACCCCATTACATTGGAGGTAATGGTGTTGCTGGTGGCAGCCTTTGCAATACCAAAGTCTGTTACCTTTACCTTACCATCTTTGGATATAATAATATTCTGGGGCTTAATATCCCGGTGAATAATATGATTATTGTGGGCAGCATCAATACCCATACTCACTTGGATAGCAATGCTTACCGCCTCCTTATAGGATAAGCGTGCCTTCTTCTCAATATATTTTTTAAGGGTAATACCCTCTACCAGTTCCATGACAAAATAGTGGATATCTCCCTCCTCACCAACATCATACACATTGACAATATTGGGATGCATCAGCCCTGCTGCTGCCTGGGCTTCAATACGGAATTTGGATACAAAATTGGCATTTTCACAAAACTCCTGCTTCAATACCTTTACCGCCACATATCGGTTCAACTTATGACATTTGGCTTTATATACATCTGACATGCCGCCGGTACCGATTTTTTCCAAAATCTCATAACGGTCGCCTATCATCATTCCCATCTTGACCATTCTCAAACCATACCTTTCTTAACAAATACTACTGATTGTCCGTTGCGAAGGGAGCTATCAGAATAACGGAGATATTGTCTTTTCCGCCCTTCTCATTGGCTTTATCCACCAATTCCTGCGCTTTCTCCCGGATACTTCTCTCGCATTTCAGTATGCTGTAAATCTCTTCGTCCTCCAGCATGTTGGTCAAACCATCAGAGCACATAAGAACAGTATCGCTTTCCAGCAATTCTACAGTGAAGAAATCTACCTCCACAGTGGCATTGCCGCCAACCGCCCTGGTAATGATATTTTTATCCGGATGATTTCTTGCATCATCCCTGGCAATTCCACCCAGACGCACCATTTCCTCTACCAGGGAATGATCCCGGGTAATCTGCTCGATTCCACCCTCTTCATGCACTACATACAAACGGCTGTCACCTACATTGGCTACCTCCAGCACTCTGTCCTTACAGGTAGCTGCCACCACGGTGGTCCCCATCCCGGCCAAATCCGTAGCTCTGGCCGCAACAGCTACCACCAGCTCATTGGCCCGGGTAATAGCATCATTCAACAGTTGCTCCGGATTTTCTGCCTCACCGAAAGACACCTCATTTAATATGGTCTCCACTGTAATCTTGGATGCATAGTCTCCTGCATTGTGACCGCCCATGCCATCTGCTACAATAAACAGATTGGGGAGCTTACCCACGGGCGTCTCCGACACATATACATAGTCCTGATTTAATTGTCTTTTTCTACCAATATCGGATATGGAAAATGCCTTCAGCATTCCTTTTTCCTCCATTTTTCAAATAACTATTCGGAGCACATTCCGCTCCGAAAAACTATTCAGAGCCCTTTGGCTCCGAAAAACTATTCAGAGCCCATTCGCAAAATCGCCTCTACGAGGCTTTCCTTTTGCGAATGATGGCTTCTCGCCATATAGCGTTATAAATACAGTCCTTTGCAAGCAAGCTTGCAGGGACTATTTTTATAACGCTGCATGGCTCTGAATAGTTTTCATTGTACCACAGCCGGGATAAAAGGGCAAGCAATAGCCCTCGCACCTATTTTTCAATATATTTGCGCCTCAGCTGACCGCATGCACCATCAATGTCACGTCCCATTTCCCGACGCACAGTCACGTTAATATGGTTTCGTTCCAATTTATTCTTGAATGCCTGTATCCGTTCATTTTCTGACTGTACATAATCCCGCTCCTTGATAGGATTTACAGGAATCAAATTGATATGGCAATTCAGCGGACGGGCCAAAGCGATTAGTTCTGAGGCATCCTCGTCCCTATCATTAACGCCGCCCACCAAACTATACTCAAAGGTAATCCGGCGTCCTGTCTGCTCAAAATAATATGCACAGACTTCCATCAGTTCTTTAATAGAATATCGATTGGCTATCGGCATCAGTGCCCTGCGTTTCTCATCCGTGGTGGCATGCAGGGAAAGTGCCAGCGTAATCTGCAATTTTTCTTCTGCCAACCGACGCATCTGAGGCACCAGACCACAGGTGGATACGGTCACATTCCGCTGACTGATATGCAATCCACCCTCTCCGGTCAATAGTTTCAAAAAAGTGAGCAGATTTTCATAATTATCCATAGGTTCACCGGTACCCATTACTACAACATTGGATACCCGCTCCCCGGTATGCCTGGTAATAGCGTATATCTGCTCTAACATCTCTGAAGGCAATAAATTCCGCTCCAGACCATCCAATGTGGAAGCGCAAAAGCGACAGCCCATACGACAGCCCACCTGAGAGGAAATGCACACACTATTACCATGCTTGTACTTCATCCAGACGCTCTCTACCACATTACCATCCTCAAGTCGGAACAGGTACTTACGGGTGCCGTCTATCCGCGACTCCTGGACATGCACAATTTCCAGAGTGGTATAGCGAAAATGCTCCTTACATCTGTTTCTTAGGTCCTTAGACAAATTGCTCATTTCCTCAAAGCTCTCTGCCAGCTTCACATGCATCCATTCGTATATTTGTTTTGCACGAAACCCCTTTTCTCCCAAGGCTGCCATTTCACGACTCAACTCCTCCGGGGTCAGAGATTTAATATCTGTCTGTTCCACCACTTCATCCTTTCTTCCTGCGCAATAATGCAAAGAAAAAGCCGTCTGCCTCCATTGTTCCGGGCAAAAGCTGTATCATACAATTGTTCAGTGCCTCTGTTTCAGCATCCTCTTCCAACCGGGCTTGACCATACAATTCACTGTCAATCATTTTTTTCTCTTTCCACAGAAGCTCCGGAATCCTACCTTCCAAAGATACCGGTTCCAAAGGAAAGTGCTCCAACATCCATTGTACCATTTCCCGGTTTTCAGCTGCATGAATGGTACAGGTACTATATAATAAAAATCCACCGGGACGTACATATTCCCAGCTACTTGTAATAATCTCCTTCTGAAGTTGCGCTATAGAAATTAGACTCTCGGGACTCACATTATACTTAATGTCCCGTTTTTTTCCAATGATACCCAATCCGGAGCAGGGCACATCCAAGAGCAGTACATCCACGCTTTCCACATACTGTTTATCAACGCATCTGGCATCATACACCTGCGTGTCCACATTGGATAGCTGCATACGCTCCAGATTCTCTTGTATGTAATCCAGCTTTTCATAGGATACATCTCTGGACAACACTTTGCGAGCCTTTTCAGCCGCCAGCATAGTTTTACCACCGGGAGCAGCGCAAGCATCCAGCACAAAATCCTCGGGACCGATACCTGCTGCCTCCACAGCCAGTGCAGAGCTTACATCCTGCACCACAAAAGCACCCTCTGCAAATCCGGGGAGTTCACCGATATAGTCCGTATTGGTAGCTGTGTATACATAGGGTAAATATCTGCTCTGCTGTAATTCCACCCCATGTTCCTCCATAGCGGTCACATACTCCCGGCGCTTTTTCTCCGATAAGTCACTGCGAAATCGCAAAGATACAGGATGTATTTGTAACAGTCCTTCTAACAGACTTTCCGTACGCTCCATCCCATACTGCGTCAGCCATTTTTCCACCAGCCATAGGGGCATGGAATATTTTACGGACAAATATTGTCCGGCGTTGGTTTCTCTATCAGGCAAAGGTAACTGCTCCTTTTCCCGGGCAATCTTACGCAATACCCCGTTTACAAAGCCCTTCAGATTGGAAAACTTCCGCTTCTGCGCCAGCTTGCATGCCTCATTGCAGACCGCACTGTCCGGCACCGCATCCATATACAATAATTGATATACACTCATACGCATAAGACAACGGATTAGTGGTTTCATCTTGTTTACAGGAACGGTAGAAAAATGATTCAGATAAAAGTCCAGCTCTATCTGACGTTCCACCGTCCCTTCCAGCACACGCTTCATGAAGGAGCGTTCCTGGGTATCCAAATAATGATACTTGTCCAACACTGCCCTTATGAGCTTACTGCTATATTCCCGATTGCGCTCCATTTCCAGAAGTGCATCCAGGATTAATTCTCTACTATTCTCAGTCATGACGGTTAATCATCCCTTCTACGATTTCCTCCAAACAAAAGCACCAATCGCAGGAGTTGT
>JAFUKK010000290.1 GCA_017473665.1 Lachnospiraceae bacterium | reverse complement strand
CAGCTCAATGACTAAAGCAAAAAAAGAAATTGTAAAGCCGTTGCAAAGTGCAGCGTCAACAATTTCTAAGTTTTTTGCAGAAGAATGTTTCCGGAGAAACATTCTTCAAAAAAACAGAATAAAAGAGAGGAAAAGGTAAATAGATATGATTACACCCCTTAGTTGGTTAAAAGAATATGTGGATATAGATGTAACCCCTCAGGAATTACAGGACAAATTATTTTCCTGTGGTTTCGAGGTGGAAGAGTTATATGAAGTAGGTAAAGATATCAGCAAGGTAGTAGTAGGACATGTGCTGACCTGTGAAGCAATTCCTGATACCCATCTGCATGTATGCCAGGTTGATTGCGGAGAGCATGGTCAGTTCCAGATTTGCTGTGGTGCAGACAATGTAAAAGCAGGCGGCAAGTTCCCTGCTGCATTGGTAGGTGCTACCGTATATGCTACCGCAAAGGATCATAAGACCGTAGAAGGTGTTATGACCATCGGCAAAGGTAAATTACGTGGTTATGAATCCCATGGTATGCTTTGTTCCGGTGTAGAGCTGGGTGTCAGTGAGAATATGTATCCCGGTGCAGGTTATAACGGACTTTTGGTACTTCCCGAGGATGCACCTGTGGGAGCAGATGTAAAGCCTATCTTAGGTCTGGATGACTGGATTTTTGATATTGCAATCACTGCAAACCGTCCTGACTGTCAGAGTATTTACGGTATTGCCAGAGAAGTGGCTGCTGTGCTGGAAAAGGATTTAAAAGAGCCCGCATTAGATTATACTGAGAGTGCCGAGACTTTAGAGGGATTTACCGTAACTGTAGATTGTCCTGACTTGTGCCCCAGATACAGTGCTCATTATGTAACTGATGTTAAGATAGCAGAGTCCCCTGCTTGGATGAAACGTAGACTGGCATTGGTGGGTATTGATGCTATTTCCAATGTGGTGGATATCACCAACTATATTTTAAAAGAACTGGGTCAGCCCATGCATGCTTTTGATTTGACCACTTTGGAGGGTAATGCCATCAATGTAAGACGTGCAAAGAACGGCGAGCCTATTACCACTTTAGATGGGCAGGAGTTGATCCTGACCGATGCCAATATGGTTATTTGCGACGGCGTGAAGCCTGTGGCACTGGCAGGTGTTATGGGTGGATTAAATTCTGAAATCCGTGACACCACCAGCAGTGTATTGTTTGAGTCTGCAAAGTTTGCCCGTGACAATATCCGTCGTACCTCTAGAGCATTGGGTAAGCGTTCCGACTCCAGTGCCCGCTATGAAAAGGGTGTGGATGAGTATGCTACTGTTATGGCTATGAAGCGTGCCTTGCATTTAATCGAAGAACTGGGTTGCGGTAAGGTATCTTCCCTGCATGTGGATGTAAATACCGGCAACTCTGTAGAGCCCAGAGAATTGACTGTTAGTATTGATAAGGTAAATAAAGTGCTGGGTATTGTAGTTCCCAATGATGATATCCTGAGAATTATGAAAAACTTAAGCTTTGCTCCCAAGATTGAAGGAGATAACCTGACCATTCAGGTGCCTGCATATCGTGAGGATATGGAGACTTATCAGGATGTGGCAGAGGAAGTCATCCGTCTGTACGGTTATGAGCATGTAGTGCCTGCTTTCATGCCTTCTGCAAAGGTAACCATCGGTGGCCTGAATCTGGTACAGAAGAGCGAACTGAAGTTAAAGAAAGCATTATGCAGTGTGGGTGCTTATGAGTGTATTCATTATTCCTTCTTCTCACCTGCCGATTTGGATATGCTGAGATTTGATGAGGATGCAGTAGAACGCAAGGCAATCAGATTGATGAATCCTATTACGGAAGAGTTGTCCCTCATGAGAACCACTCTGGCAGCATCTATGGTAAATGCCATTGCCCGTAATCAGAAGAGAGGTAATCTGGAAGGCAGATTGTTTGAAATCGGTAATGTGTTCCTACCCTATGAACTGCCCCTGACTCAGTATCCTGATGAAAAAGCAAGATTATGTGTAGGTATCTTTGGTGATAAGGAATCCTTCTATACCATGAAGGGGATTGCTGAGAAGATTGCAGATACTCTGCAACTGAAATTTACTTATGAGAGTACTACCACCACCTTTACCCATCCCTACCAGACCGCATGCATTAAGTGCGATGGCCAGGAGATTGGATATTTTGGTAAGCTGGCATATGATATTGCGGACGAGCAGGATCTTCGTACCCAGGCATTTATCATGGAAATCGACCTGAAAGTAGTATCCCAGTGGTATGGTAAGAAACCCGTATTCCAACCCCTGCCTAAGTTCCCTGAGGAGCAGAGAGATTTGGCTATCGTAGTACCTAAGGAAACTACATGTGGAGAAATCGAAGCAGTAATGCAGGATGCTTGTAAGTATATCACCAAGATTACCCTCTTTGATATTTATGAGGGTGAGCAGATTGCAGCAGACAAGAAGAGTATGGCATTTTCCGTAGTATTCACTCCCAAGGAGGAGGCTTTTGGTGCAGACTCTGTGGATGCATTTGTAAAGAAGATTCTGAAGCAGTTGAATAAGAATTGTGGCGCAGAATTAAGAAGCTAATATAAATGTATAAAAATAACCTGACAGGGTATATTCTCTGTCAGGTTATATATTTTGTGGCAGGATAATTTTGGTATTAGAAATCTTGCACAGGTTCCGCCCCTTTGGTATAATGTACGCATGTGATAACGCGTGTTTGCGAGCCTAAGCAACCATTTATTGTTGATTTTTGAAAGGAAACAACTCTCTATGGAAAAGAAAAACACATGGGAAACCTATGATAACAAAAAGATAAAAAAATGTGAAAAACTTTGTACTGCCTATCGCCAGTTCTTAGATAATGGTAAAACCGAGCGTGAATGTATTGATACCATCGTAAATCGTATTGAGGAGGAGGGGTACAAGGAATTAACCACTTATACCCGTAATAATACTCTTTTAAAACCCGGTGATAAGGTGTACAGCGTATGGATGAACAAGTCCATCGTGATGTTCCATATGGGTGATGTGCCCATGACCGAGGGTATGAATATTCTGGGTGCCCACATTGACAGTCCCAGACTGGATGTGAAGCAGAATCCTTTATATGAGGAGGGCGGCTTT
>JAFUKK010000289.1 GCA_017473665.1 Lachnospiraceae bacterium | reverse complement strand
TACAAAAAGTGATGTGCATTTTCTGTTTCCGGCACCCATCAGTCCTAAAAAAGTATTGCTGTATGCACATATAAAAGGGCTGCTTTTGAACTTTTTGATTAATGTAATCGGTAGCATACTGGGAGCCTTTCTCTTCCAGGTGGATGTATGGAGAATGTTGATTTATTTCTCCTTTTCCCTGATACTGGAAAATTTGCTGGAGAGTGCCCTGATGTTGATTATCTATGGCAGTGAAATGCTGGGTGATAAGGGGCGTAAGCTGATTGTTGTAATAAGCTATGGCCTGTTGGTAGCATTGGTGGTGATTGCACTGGTAATCTTCAGTAATCGAGGCTTGAGCTTTGACAGTGTACTGTACTTTCTGCATAGTGATGCAGTGAAGATGGTGCCTGTAATCGGTTGGTATGTGGCTGTGATTCATTGGATTTTTATGGGGCCCACCACAATGACACTGATTGGTTCTGCGCTATATGGTGTATTCTTAATCCTACTGTTAGTGGTGGCTTTGAGAATGAAGTGTACCGGTGAGTTTTATGAGGACGCTATGACCTTTGCGGATGATTATGCGGAGATTCGTGCAAAACAGAAAGCCGGTAGTACGGAGATGATGCGTATCGGTAAGAAGACCAAATACGGTAAGGCAAATGTGTCCTATAAGGGATCGGGCGCCAAGGCCATTTTTTACAGACAGTTGTTGGAGTACAAAAAGAGCAGGTTCTTTATTTTTGACGTAAATACCCTGGCTTCCGTTGGCGGAGCGGCATTGATGATTTATCTGTACTATTCCGAAGGTGGCTTTGGTGAGGCAAATGTATTTGTAATTCCCGGTTTGATGGCTTACTTAATTTTCCTGTTCACCAATATGGCAGGCAAATGGGGTAAGGAACTAAAATATGCATATACCTATTTGATTCCCGATTCTCCGGTGAAAAAGCTATTCTATGCGACGCTGATGCAGCTGATTCAGGCAGCTATCAACGGTGCATTATTGGCGGTGCCGCTGGGAATTGTTCTGGGTTATCATCCGGTTACCATTGTATTATGCATAGTAGCATATGTGGTACTCAGTGCGGCAAAGCTTTATGCACTGGCAGTTACGGAATTGTTGGTAGGAAATGTGCTGGGAGCTACCGGTAAGCAATTCTTCCATTTGTTATTGGAGGGTATTGTTATTGGATTTGGTATCGGTGGTGCTGTATTAGGTGCCCTTCTGGGTGGCGAGATGCTGGCATATATTCTGATGATTGTATTTGTGCTGATACAGGTGATCGGCCTGATGGTAATAGCAGCAGTGAATTTTGATAAAATGGAAGCGGTAGCATAAAGAAAAACAGGCATTTGAGGTGATGGAGATGACCTTGGATGCCTGTTTTGCTATGAATATATGGGACTTAGCCCAGGATGCCTAAATGCTCTAATAAGATTTCCAGACCCATTAATATGAGAATGATTCCTCCGGCCAGTTCGGCCTTTGATTTGTACTTGGTGCCGAAGATATTCCCCACCTTTACGCCTATCATAGAAAGGATGAAGGTAGTTATGCCGATAAAGGCCACAGCAGGGAGAATATTTTGTTTCAAAAATGCGAAGGTTACACCCACTGCCAGTGCATCGATGCTGGTGGCCAGAGCCAGCAAAAACATGGTTTTGATATCCAAGGAATCATCGGTTTCTTCTTGGTCCTTGGACAGGGCTTCTGTTATCATGGAAATGCCAATCAACGATAAGAGGATAAAGGCAATCCAATGATCAAAGGCTTCGATGGAATTGCTGAACTGTATGCCCAGAATGTAACCCAGCAGAGGCATCAGCCCTTGGAAACCGCCGAACCACAGACCTACAACAGCAGCCTTTTTGGGGGTGATTTTGGGCATGGCAAGGCCTTTACAGACAGCTACGGCAAAGGCATCCATGGATAACCCCAACGCAATCAAAAACAAGGATAGTAAACTCATTTTTCAAAACCTCTTTCATCATGTTATAAATAAAAAGCTCACGAACAATAAGCATCTGTATGCGTATTGTCCATGAGTCTCATTATCACAAAAATGCTTCGACAATACCAGATGCATAGCATCATTATGTTGATATTGTCACAGTTAGAACTGCTAATTACTCCCTCATAGAGCGTTATGTAGTGTGAATGGTAAACGCTACCAATCATAATTGTGATTATATCATTGAGGTAGGGGAATGTCAAATGTGGTTTGGGGCTTGCGATGAAACGAGGGATACTTGTATAATGTAGTAATAATCGGTGGACATGCGGGATTAGGGCGTTTTCAGCCCCCGGCCGGCAAAACTTTATACTTTTTTTATTGATTTTTGAAGAAATGGTGTTATATTGGTAATAGAACAAACAAAACACAGCAGGACGACCGGAGCGTATACTTCCGGAGAGGAGGAGTTATGAATATTCAGAAATTTACCCAAAAGTCCATGCAGGCAGTAGAAGGCTGCGAAAAGCTGGCATATGAATACGGCAATCAGGAAATAGAGCAGGAACATCTGCTTTACAGTCTGTTGACTATAGAGGATAGCCTGATTTTAAAGCTGGTGGAAAAGATGGAGATCCAGAAGGAGCATTTTGTCAGTAGAGTGCGCCAGGGAGTACAAAAAAGAGTGAAGGTTCAGGGCGGCCGTGTATTTATGGGCCAGCATTTGAATAAGGTGTTGATTACCAGTGAGGATGAGGCCAAGCAGTTGGGAGATGAATATGTATCTGTGGAGCATATTTTCCTGGCCATGCTACACTATCCCAATAAGGAAGTGCAGACAATTTTCAAGGAATATGGTATCACCCGTGAACGTTTCCTGCAGGCCTTGTCCACAGTCAGAGGAAATCAGCGTGTAGTCAGCGATAATCCGGAAGCAACCTATGACACATTGGAGAAGTATGGTCAGGAACTGGTAGAGAAGGCGCGCAATCAGAAATTGGATCCGGTCATTGGCAGAGACAGCGAAATACGTAATGTGATTCGGATTCTTTCCCGTAAGACTAAGAATAATCCGGTATTAATTGGTGAGCCCGGTGTAGGTAAGACTGCGGTAGTGGAAGGTCTGGCTCAGCGAATTGTACGTGGAGATGTGCCTCAGGGCTTGAAAGATAAGAAGATATTTTCTTTGGATATGGGCGCCCTGGTGGCAGGTGCCAAGTACCGTGGGGAATTTGAAGAGCGTTTGAAAGCGGTGTTGGAGGACGTAAAGAATAGTGACGGGCAAATCATATTATTCATTGATGAGTTGCATACCATTGTAGGAGCCGGTAAGTCTGATGGGGCATTAGATGCGGGTAATATGTTAAAACCTATGCTGGCCAGAGGAGAATTACATTGTATTGGTGCTACCACTTTGGATGAGTACCGCATGTATATTGAAAAGGATCCGGCGTTGGAGCGTCGTTTCCAACCTGTATTGGTGGATGAGCCCACAGTGGAGGATACTATTTCCATTCTTCGCGGTATCAAGGAGCGCTATGAGGTATATCATGGTGTGAAGATTATGGATAATGCATTGGTAAGTGCAGCCACCTTGTCACATCGGTATATTACGGATCGTTTTCTGCCGGATAAAGCGATTGATCTGGTGGACGAGGCGTGTGCATTGATTAAGACAGAACTGGATTCCATGCCTGCAGAATTGGATGAATTACAACGCAAGATTATGCAGATGGAAATAGAGGAGGCAGCCCTGAAGAAGGAAGAAGATAAGCTTAGCCGAGAGCGTCTTGAGAATCTCCAAAGGGAATTGGCGGAACTGCGGGAGGAGTTTTCTAATCGCAAGGCACAGTGGGATAATGAAAAGACCTCTGTGGACAGATTGTCTAAATTGCGAGAGGAGATTGAACATCTAAACAGCGAGATCCAAATTGCACAGCGGGAAGGAAATTTGGAAAAGGCTGCTGAACTCAGTTATGGAAGGCTTCCTGATTTGAAAAAGCAGCTGGAACAGGAGGAAGAGCGGATGAATGCGGCGGATTTGTCCCTGGTCCATGAAAAGGTATCGGAGGAAGAGATTGCCAAGATTATCTCCCGGTGGACCGGTATTCCTGTGGCTAAGCTGACGGAAAGTGAACGGAATAAGACCTTGCATCTGGATGAGGAACTTCATAAGCATGTAATCGGGCAGGATGAGGGTGTTACTAAGGTGACGGAAGCCATTATCCGTTCTAAAGCGGGCATTAAGGATCCGGGCAAACCCATTGGTTCCTTCCTGTTTTTGGGCCCCACCGGTGTAGGTAAGACAGAGTTGGCCAAATCTCTGGCAGCAGCATTGTTTGATGATGAGAATAATATGGTGCGTATTGATATGAGTGAATATATGGAGAAATATTCCGTATCCAGACTTATCGGAGCGCCTCCCGGATATGTAGGTTATGAGGAAGGCGGACAGCTAACGGAAGCGGTGCGCAGAAAGCCCTATAGTGTAGTTCTTTTTGATGAGGTGGAAAAGGCCCATCCGGATGTCTTTAATGTACTTTTGCAGGTGTTGGACGATGGTCGTGTTACAGATTCCCAGGGACGTACTGTGGATTTTAAGAATACAATTTTGATTATGACCTCCAATATCGGAGCGCATTACCTGCTGGAGGGAATTACTGACCAGGGCACGATCAGCCGGGAGGCAGAGGATTTGGTAATGGAAGATTTACGTAATCATTTCCGGCCTGAATTTTTGAACCGTCTGGATGAAATTATTCTCTTTAAGCCGCTGACCAAGGAAAATATCGGAGGTATCATTCATCTGATTATTGATGATTTGAATCAGCGTCTGGCGGATAAGGATTTGGATTTGGAATTGACACCGGCAGCCACCGGGCTGATTATCGATGAGTCCTACGACCCTGCCTATGGTGCACGTCCGCTGAAACGATATGTGCAGAAACATGTGGAGACACTGGCAGCCAAATTGATACTGGCCGATTGTCTTGAGGCAGGGGACACAATTGTGATTGATGTGCAAGAAAATGCTTTAATTGCAAAAATTAAAGAAAAGGATGCTACAAAAAGTGTGTAAGCTATAGATTTTTTTCGCCAAAAGGTATATGATGTAAGTATTAAGGTATGATGGGGTATTAGTATGGCGAAGAGGATTGCATTTTTCATAGGACAGATTTTGCATGACTACCAGAATGATATTATTCGTGGTGTCTCCCAGGAGGCTAACAGGGCCGGGTATCGGGTTGAGATTTTTAGCAATTTTGGTACTTATGGTGAGAATTATCTGCATGCAGAAGGTGAAAAGAATATTATGAATCTGCCCAGTCTGGAGGAGTACGATGCTATTATAGTAGCACCGGACACTTATGATTTGGCAGGTATGTATGAGGCTTTGTCAGAAAAGATACTGACCCAGGTGAATTGCCCGGTGGTATCATTGCGCTGTGAAGATTCCAATTTTTATAATGTACTCATAGATGATGAGCAGGCCATGGCTACTATGGTGGAGCATTTAATTACGGTTCATGGTATGAAACGTATTTGTTTCATGACAGGTAGAATGGATTTGGTGGATGCCCGGAGGCGGTTGCAGGGCTACCGTAATGCCATGGAAGCTCATAATCTGATGGTCACGGATCATATGATTTTTGAAGGTGATTACTGGCGTGAAAAGGGTGAACTGGCAGTGGACTGGTTTTTGTCCGGCGGGGAGTATCCGGAGGCCATTGTATGTGCCAACGATTTTATGGCTATTTCCGTGTGCGAGGCATTACAGGGCAGAGGTATTCGGATACCTAAGGATATTTGCGTGACCGGTTTTGATCACATTGATGAGGCAAAGTATTACAATCCTTCTCTTACCAGTGTGGTGGTGCAGAGTGAAGCGATGGGTAGAGCCGCAGTTGATATTCTGCGCAATCTGTTTGAGGGCCGTGAGCAGGAGCAGTACGTATATATTCCGGTAGGTATCAGCTATGGGGGCAGTTGTGGGTGCGTCCAGAATGATAATGATAGCAGTATCCGTGAGCTATACAGAGAGAAAGAGTATTTGAAGTCTTCTATTATGCTCAATGCCTATGCCAATGTGGATATGGAAAGCTGCAACACTATGGGAGAATTATTCCAGACAGCATATAAGTATTCCTATCATTTCGAATACCACAGCCTTTACATTTGTCTGTGCGACAGGGCAGAAACAGAGAGTGGTGAACTAAGTAACGAGGAAATGTATACAGATAAAGTTACTTTGCGCGTGGTAATGCGTAAAGGCAAAGAGTGTTATCCTTGTAACGAGGAATTTGAGCGAAAACAGATTTTGCCGGATAAGTATCGAAAGACTAATGATACCATTTATTGTTATCCCCTGCATTACAAGAATCATTGCATGGGTTATGTGGTGATGGAAACAGATGAGCCCAAGAGCTTAAAACAATATTTTGTTACTTGGATGCTGGCGTTATCCAATTATCTGGACAAGGTATTTATTTATCAGGAAAATCAGAATCTGTTACAATTCAGACAGCAGTCTATGCTGGATGATTTGACCGGTCTGTATAACCGTAGAGAGTATGAACGTATATTGCAGCGTAAGCATGCCATTGCTACAGTTATGCCCAAGGGATTCTTTATTATCAGTTGTGATATGGATGGCCTAAAGATGATTAATGATACATATGGGCATCTGGAAGGGGATAAGGCGTTGATAGCTTTTGCTGACGTGCTAAGAAGCGTTACGCGAGATGGTATTTGTTGTTCCCGTATGGGTGGTGATGAGTTTGGTATTTGCTATGATACGGCCCAGCGTGTAGATGTGAATAATTTGGTAGAACAAATACGGACCAAGATAGATGAGTACAATGTAAAGAGTAATAAGCCATATTTGTTGTCAGCCAGTATCGGGTACGCATACTGTAGCGGTAAATCAGCACTGGTTGGCTGTATTGCCAAGGCGGACGAGAGTATGTATCGGGAGAAGGCTACCAAGAAATACGCACGTATCAACCAGGAAAAGCGGGGTGAATAAAGATGATTCCCCAGGACCCTGTGATGCTTTTAAGTTTTGTAAATTTAAAGCTTCGTGATTATTATTCCAATATTGAGATTATGTGTGAGGATTTAGATTTGGACCGGCAGGAGCTGGAACGGAAATTGGAGAGTATAGATTATCGGTATGATCGTGAACGGAACCAATTTGTCTGAATTAAATAATTTGTCCCCAGCAGGAGGCTGCCAGGTATGCATCGGCTGCGGGCGTTGTGGAAGGATTCACCAGGATATGCATATCTTGGTGAATTTTTTAACTCTTTCTGCGGACCGGCAGGGATGCGTCCCCTTTCATGCTCATAAAGCCTGTAGTGAAGGCTATATTTTGGCAGTGGATTTGGGAACCACTACCATTGCCATGTGCCTAACGGATGCAGGAGGAAGAGAGGTGGGGAGTTTTTGTAAGCCCAATCCTCAGTATCCTTGGGGGAGAGATGTGCTTTCCCGTATTGAGGCTGCCGGGGATTTGGAGGTACGCTTGCAATTGCAAAGATGTGTATGGCAGGTGTTGCAGGAAGGCTATGAGGCATTAAGTAAGCAGATACCGGATAAGGAGACAGCGGTTACGGTGTTGCTTTCGGGAAATACCACTATGATATATTTATTGCAGGGGTACGACCCTGCAGAATTGGGGCGTGCACCTTTCCGGGTAAGCCATCCGGAAATGCTGAAGACCGAACTATGTGGCCATACTATGTATGGCTTCCCCCCGTTGTCTGCATTTGTGGGTGGGGATATTTTGGCGGGTATCTGGTCCTGCGGAATGTGGCAAAGTGAGAAGATTGTATTGTTGGTGGACCTGGGGACCAATGGCGAGATTGTATTGGGTAATCGGCATAAGATTTTGACTTGTGCTACTGCGGCCGGTCCGGCTTTTGAGGGAGGGCCATGCCGGGACGTCTGGGGGGCCGATATGGTGAGCTTGACCGCAGAACTATTAAAAAGAGGGTTAGTAGACGAGACAGGGTTACTGGCAGAGCCGTATTTTGAGCAGGGAATACAGATTGGCGGAGTAAAGCTTACTCAGGCAGCCATACGCACGCTACAGTTGGCAAAGGGAGCTATTAGAGCGGGAGTGGAATTATTGCTTAAGGAATATGATTGTGAGCCTTCGGAGGTAGGGCAGGTATTGCTGGCAGGAGGAATGGGATATTATATACAGCCTACGGCGGCAGCTGCGATAGGACTACTGCCGGCTGAAATGGCGGACAAGGCTGTGGCTGTGGGGAATACGGCTCTTGGGGGCGCTCTAGAAGCCGCCCGTTTCATTAGTAACGAGGGTGTGGAGTCGCTACAGGGGCAATGGGGGCAGATAAAGCAACTGGTTCATCATGTTAATTTGGCGGAACATCGGGATTTTGAACGTCAATATATAAGATTTTTGGACTTTGTTGTTTAAAATTAACAAAAGTTGACTAGTGAATAGCAATAATTATGTACCTTTTTTCTGAATAAAAAGCTATAATAAATATAATTACAAGTATTTTCGCATTGAAAAGCATAAATGTAATGGAGGGATGATTGTGGCTAAAAAGAATAGTACACGGGAAAAGGTAAAAAAAGAGAGAAAACGCACTAATTTTTTTGGAATTGGTAATAAAATTGCTTTTTGCTTTGTGGTGCCCATGCTATTCATGGCCTGGATTGGAATATCCGCTTATGAGAAGGCCGCTGAAGGTATGAGTGACCAGTTTGTGGATTCCACTACCCAGACCATAAATATGGCGAAGGAATATATTGACATGGGATGTGGTTTCGTAGAATCAGAGGGCTTTAATTATGCCTATGATGCAGAATTAGCCAAGTATTTTCTGGGAACCATGGAGTCGATGGAAGAGAATGCGCTCATTAAGAGGGTAAGGACAGATATGATGTCTTCTCAGTCGGCCAACGCATATATCCAGAATATACATATTATTACCAGTGATGCGGTGCCTATGGTGACATCAGTTACTCTATCCATAGAATCAGACTCTATTTTGGATGAGCATAAGGCGGAAGTGGGCGATGGCAGACGTTTTGTGAAACAATGGATTGACCGTCATGATGCAGTGGACGCCGCATTTGGTGTGAAACAGGATGACTATATTCTGGCCTATGAGGTATTATCCCAGTTAAATACGGCTTGTGTAGTAGTGGATGTGAAGCCTGATGTGATTAGGGAGTTTTTACAGGGCTTAGATCTGGGCGAAGGTAGTATTGTAGGATTTGTTACCGAGAGTGGACGTGAGATTTTCCAGGAGAATCTGGCAGAGGGAGCAAACAGTATTCTGACTGCCGGTGAACCGGTTTTCTTTGGACAAGATTTCTATACGGAGGCTGTGCAGGTACTTCAGTCTGCAGAAGATGAAAATGCTGACGAAGAAAAGGTACTGTCCGGTGTGAAGACAGTAGAATATAAAGGAAATACCTACTATTTTGTATATAGTATCAGCGAAAAATTAAGTTCTACTGTATGTGCATTGGTGCCCGAGCAAGTGGTAATCGGACAGGCAGAGCAGATAAAAAGCATGACACTGAAGCTCATCGTAATTGCCTTTATCATAGTTTTGGGCGTAGGTATCATGACGGTAATCGGTATTCAGAATAATATGAAGCGTATTTCACGTAAGTTTGGTGAGGTGGCTAAGGGTGATTTGACCGTGGCTATCAAGGCCAAGGGGCGTGATGAGTTTAGAGATTTGGCGGGTTCTGCCAACAACATGGTCAAGAATACCAAACAGTTGGTGCACCAGGTGGCTAGTGCCACTGACCAATTGGCTGTTTCCACATCCCATGTGGAGGAGGCGTCCAGAGTAATTAATGAATATTCCTTGGATATTACCCAAGCTATTTCTGAAATTAATGACGGTATGAACCAGCAGTCATTGCATGCTCAGGAGTGCGTAAGCAAGACAGATATCCTTTCTGACGAGATTCAGGAGGTTAGCCGTGTGGTAGAAAAGGTAGAAGTGCTGGTAAACGAGACCGAAGGCATGATCAATCAAGGTATGGAGATTGTAAAGGTGCTGGGCGGCAGAGCACAGGAGACTACAGAGATTACCACAAAGGTAGGCGAGAGTATCGAAGGGCTTCGCCATGAAACAGAGATTATCAACAGCTTTGTAGAGACCATTACAGATATTTCAGAACAGACCAATTTGCTGTCCCTGAATGCTTCCATCGAAGCAGCCAGAGCAGGCGAGGCAGGCAGAGGCTTCTCCGTGGTGGCAGAGGAGATTCGTAAGCTGGCAGATGATTCTGCTAAGGCCGCCGGAGAGATTCAGAATAATGTAGAAAATATAGCAAAACAGACCAAGAACAGTGTGGCCAGCGCTACTCAGGCCCAGGAGATGGTAATGCTACAGACCAAGGCTGTGGAAGAAGTAATAGCTGTATTCCGACAGATGCAGGAGCGTATGGTGATGCTGGTGGATGGACTCAGATCTATTGTAGAGTGTACAGAAAAGGCAGACAGCGAGCGCTTTGCGACAGTACAGGCAGTAAAGAATATTTCCGACATTATTGAGGAGACTGCGGCAAACACAGAGACGGTAAAAGAGGTGGCCGAAAGATTGCTGGATAGTGTGGGCAATCTGAATGAAACGGCAGAATCTTTAGGAAATAACATGGATGGCT
This sequence comes from Lachnospiraceae bacterium, assembly GCA_017473665.1. Classification (GTDB taxonomy): domain Bacteria; phylum Bacillota; class Clostridia; order Lachnospirales; family Lachnospiraceae; genus Acetatifactor. The sequence continues at coordinate 1,919 of JAFUKK010000289.1, read as the reverse complement.
TGAAATCTGAGATTTCTGTGTTTAAAATATAAGAGTACGGACCCTATTACCCATGGGTGGTAGGGTCCTTTCTTTTACTAAGGCAGAAAGGAACGGACCAATGGATTTATTTGAATATATGCGTAGTACCAATATGGAGAAAGAGTCTCCTCTGGCAGCCAGAATGCGCCCAAGGACTTTGGAAGAGGTAGTGGGGCAGGAGCATATTATCGGCAAGGATAAGCTGCTATATCGGGCTATCAAAGCTGATAAGATCAGTTCTGTTATATTCTATGGGCCGCCGGGTACCGGTAAAACTACTCTGGCAAAGGTCATAGCCAATACCACCAGTGCAGAGTTTACCCAGATTAATGCCACCATAGCAGGCAAAAAAGATATGGAAGAGGTGGTGAATAAGGCTAAGGATTTACAAGGCATGTACGGCAAGCGTACCATTCTTTTTATTGATGAGATTCACCGCTTTAACAAGAGTCAGCAGGATTATCTATTGCCCTTTGTGGAGGACGGTACGGTAGTGCTAATCGGTGCCACTACCGAGAATCCTTATTTTGAAGTAAACAGTGCGTTGATTTCCCGATCCATTATTTTTGAATTGAAACCCATTCCCCGGGAGGCCATTGAGGAATTATTAAAGAAAGCAGTATACGATAAGGATAGGGGTATGGGGTCCTATGACGCGGTGATCGAACAGGATGCATTAGAATTTCTGGCAGATATCTCAGGCGGAGACGCCCGCCATGCGCTGAATGCTATCGAGCTGGGGATTCTCACTACCAATCGTAGCGAGGATGGAAAGATACATCTGACACTGGATGTTGCCCAGGAATGCATTCAAAAGAGGGCAGTACGCTACGATAAAAATGGAGATAATCATTATGATACCATATCTGCATTTATAAAGAGTATGAGAGGCTCCGATCCGGATGCGGCAGTATATTATCTGGCCAGGATGTTGTATGCGGGAGAGAGTATCACCTTTATTGCCCGTAGGATTATGATATGTGCGGCAGAGGATGTGGGTAATGCGGACCCTCAGGCCCTGGTGGTAGCTACCAATGCGTCCATGGCAGTAGAGCGTATCGGTATGCCTGAAGCGCAGATTATTCTGGCCCAGGCGGCTACCTATGTGGCTACAGCACCTAAGAGCAATGCCAGCTGTAACGCAATCTTTGAAGCGTTTGCAGAAGTGGAAAAGAGTGGCAATCTGCCCATACCTACCCATTTGCAGGATGCTCATTATAAGGGGGCGGCCAAATTGGGACATGGTACCGGTTATAAGTATTCCCATGATTATCCCAATCATTATTGCGAGCAACAATATCTGCCTTATGAATTAAGCGGTAGGGAGTTTTATGCACCTGACGGCAATGGTTATGAAATAAAGATTAAAGAGCATATGGCACGGATTAAAAGAGAAGCAAAGGAAGGCGTCCCCAAGGCTGAGTAACAGCCCGGAGGGACGCCTTCCTTTTACAACGGCTGGCCGGTAAGGCCTGTGATCCGTTTTTTATGTGTTTGACTTTAGAAAAGCATTTGTGTGAGGTATTGATAAATCTCCTGATTTTTTTGTTGCCAGTTATCGCAGATACCGGAGGCTATCTCTTCGGTGGGAACGGATAAGGTTAAATCCACCAGCTTGATTCCACGGTCCTTGGCCACCAGGTGGGCTTCATATTCTCCGGAGGTGGATTTGTAATAATCTGCCAGAATGGATACTTCATTACGCATGGTAAATTCGTTTTCCCGGAAATAAGTATCAATATCCTCTTTGATGGCAGGGCTGATACGATTTTGGAAAAAATGTAAGGTCTCCCTGCCTTCCTCGGTCAGCATCAGATGTGTACGATTGCCGATAGACTGGGCAGAAATCAAATGAGCATCCGTAATCTCATTTAGTACCTGCTGAAGGGTGAGAAAAT
>JAFUKK010000023.1 GCA_017473665.1 Lachnospiraceae bacterium | reverse complement strand
CTGCCTCCGTAGGAATTGGATGTCAGGGAAGTCTCAGCACCGCCGGGACCGCCTTCCATGAGGACGGATGCACCACCACCGCCACCGGCGATTAAAAGGGTGCCTTTTTTATTACTGGAAATACTGGTCATACCACCGCCATTGCCGTAAGGAGTACCGGTACCGCCACCGTTATAGCCGGAGGTGGTACCCACATTGTAGGTGAGGACTTCCCCTTTTTGGAGAAATGCCCTGGCCACGATGGAGCCACCCTTTCCTCCCGCCTTGGTGGTACTGCCCGGTTCTGAATCCGTATAGCTTTGTCCCTGGGCACCGGTGGCGGTAAGGGTATAAAGGCCCGTGTAGGGTATCACATAGGTTTTGGCCGCACCGGTGGCATCAAAGTGCTTTTGCACCGTGACACTTTCGGCACCCACCTGTTTTATCTTATTCCATGTACCGCCTTCTCTTTTCTGATAAACCTGATAGGCTCTTGGGGCGGTGTCCACACTCTTCCAGGTCAAGTCCACCGCTCCGCCGCCCCCATAAACAGTATAATCATCCACTGCCGTCAGCTGCAGGGATACCCACCCTGCATAGAGGGTGGTGTTGTGGGTGATGATAACCTCATCCCCGGCAGTACCCACCAACAGGGTACAGGCTTCATCCCGGTACCAGCCGCCAAAGGCCCATCCGTCCTTTTCCGTGGCAGGCAGTGTAACGGGGGTATATCCATAGATAGCCGTAATGGTATCTTCACTGCCGTTTTTGCCTGTATAGTGATAGGTGGTATCTTCCAGGGTACCATGGAAGGGATAGGACTTGGACCACCCTTTAAAATGCCGCTGGGTCTGCATATCCTCCACGGCACTGCCACCCTTTTCCTCAAAGGTAATAAATGCCCCTGCGGGAGGCGTGAGCCTTCCGGAAGATACATCCAAGGTAGTATTGGCTCTTTGTTTTACAGATACCATACCGGTCTGGGAATCAAAGGCCCCTCCCCCGGGATTGATATGGAGGGTACTTTCGGATTTGGTCCACTGGGCGTAGAGGATGACATTTCCGTTACTTTCAGATGTCAGATTAAGTATCTCCTCTTCGTCTGCAAAAGCCCTACCGGAACCGTCCGGCTCCGTATTCCACCCTACAAACTCATACCCATTTCTTTCAAAGGAGTTCTTTCTAAGCCTGGTTTCTGCTGTGATTTCTTTTCCTTCATAAGTAGTTGCATTGTTATACATAAAAGTGGAATCATACATAATTCCCTCAGCACCCAAACTATTTTTATCATACTTAACCTGATATCTATTCCAGGAAATCGCCTTACACTCATGGGTCACTGATGCTCCCTGCTCCAGACAGGTACAAAGGGGACAAAGATAGTAGTATGCTATCCCTATGGGGAGCTTTTTTAATGACCGGGCAGTATCCTGGTCCATGTAAAAGAGCATTGGGATTTCCTCATGACAGTCGGCACAGGTGGCTATCCATCCGTTTTTATAGGCACCGTAGCAGCTGTACTGAATATAGGATAAACCATGCCAGTTACTTTCCGTCCGTTGGGTACCATGGATACACCGTCCCGGGGCCATGTGTACCTGCCACTTTTCGACCAAAAGCAGGTCCGTCTTATCTACCGGGTAGTAATGCTCCCCTGCCTCTAGTGCCCTAAGGGTACCGGTTTCCCCGGTGATAACCTCATAGCCCCGGTTCAGCCCTTCATACTCTGTTTCCTTTGCATCGGTGGTCCAGGCCTGGCCATCGGGAGAAAAGCTGATATGGGGATTGCCATAGATGGAGGCCGCCCTTACGGTGGCGGGCATTAAAAATGCCGCAAGCAGTCCTATAAGGGCAGTCCTTATAATCTTTCCTTTCATTTTTCTCTATCACCTCTCATTTCCTCCAAAGACTTCTATTGTAGAAGTACAATGGACAAAAAAATCCGGGCACGTTTCCATGCCCGGATTCTACTTATTACTATCTTATTTTAAAATTCCACAGGAAGAACAGTACCATGCCTGATACTCATCATCAAATCTCCAACTGTGATTATTAGGGTCTGTATCTCCCTTTGTATCCGGCATTGCACTACCACATCTGGTACACAGATGGGAATAAAGTGCACGTTCTGTGCAAGTTCCTTCATAAATCACCGTACCTGCATCCATCTGGTGTCCCAGTGCTCCAAGAGGAAGTTCTTTTCTGTAGTCACAGTTACGGCACAACATTAAGTGTCCATCTCCCGCATAGGTGCAGGTGGGAGGCAAAAACCAGGTATCATAAAAATCATGGTTTGTTTTAGGAGTAATGGTCTCACTCTGGATATCACCACAGCTACTACACTTTACCCTTTCAAAGCCTTCTGCATTACAGTTTGCCGCCTGGGACTCGGTTACATAGTTATGTCCGGTGGCGGGAACGCTTTCGGTTCTGGTTGCTCCACAGCTACAGGTAAAGGTCTTTACCCCTTCTGCACTGCAGGTAGGGGCAGTGGTTACACTACCGCCGTCAAAGCTACAGGTATGTACTGCAGGGGGCACAGGTTCTTCCGCAGGGGGAGCGGGGGGCTGTTCTACACTAGGGGCAGGCGCTTCCACGGCAGGTACCTCAGGTTCGGGTTCCTTACTGGGGGCAGGTTCTTCCACGCTGGGAGCAGAGGGGGCTACACTTTCCTTTGCAGGCTCACTACCTTCCTCTTTCGCAGGCTGCTTTTCTTCTTCAGAAGACTTCTGCGTCTCTTTTTCCGCCTCAGCAGATTCCGCTTTTACTTTACTGCTTTCTTCCATGCTTTCTGCAATGCTTTCCTCAGCATTTTCCTCAGTACTCTCCGCTAACGCTTCAGAGGTTTCGGTTTCCTCTACAGACTCCTCTGTTTCCAAGGACGCCTTAGTGCTTTCCTCAGAGACCTCTTCCTTAGACCCTTTGGTACTTTCCTCTATCACATCAGATGAGAGGGTCTGCTTTGTGGTAGCAGTCGCATCCTCATCCTCCTTTTTGCCACAGGCAGCCAGAGACAGAGCCACAACAAGGGACATTACTAATAATCCGGTCCATTTCTTTTTGTTTTTCATATACTTTCCCTCCTTGTATATTATCATCCAAGCTCCATATCAACTTTTCAAAGTGCGTTTCGCACTTATCCGTCAGTATATAACAATCTATCCGACAAGACAAGTGACCATGACATGATTGCACGTCTCACACAATAAATTACCAATGTGATTACACCTGCCACCTACACTTGCCCTATATCCCACATAAAAAGCAGATATACTTTGCAATAATAAAAAGTGGCTGTATGGCAAATCTGTCATCTCAGATTTGCCATACAGCCACTTTTGTACTTGTAGCATATTTACAAGGGCCAGTCGATGCAACCGCCAGATGCTCCCCCGAATCTCCCTGCACAACAGGAAGGCTACGTCACCTTCCACATCATGGGAGAAAAAGCATCTCGCAGGTGCAACGACATGTATTTTTAAACCCTTACGTTCTTCCCTTGAATAAACTATACTCTCCTTGGCATATGCCATAGGTAACTTCACCCCTTCGTTACCCGTAAATACAATACCATATTTTTCCAAGCAAATCTGTTATCCATTATACGTAGTACTTTTTACCTACACACCTTCACTACACGCAGTGAACCTGCCGCTAAATTTGCATAAAATTCCTCCACCCGTTCCTTCTCTATATAGATATTCACCCTGGAAGCTGCCGTCTCCGGATCCCCTGCAACCACCAGATTTCCATTATTATCAAAAACCTGGTGTACATATAGATTTTCCCACCATTTTCTCACCTTGCCCTCTTCATCCAATATAAAAATATGAATATGGTCACCGGGCCGTAACGCTCCGCCGGCCACCTGATAGAGGTCCTCGGCCCTAAATCCTGCCACCACCGGTTCCTTCATTGCTCCCAAGACCTGCTGCCTGCTTTCAAACATTCCTCTGGTAACCAAAGTCCCTTTCTCAATGGAAAATACTGCCGACACATCCTCCCAGTAACCCACGTCCATAATCCCCGTTTCCGATATCAAATCCGCATCCACCTGACGCTGTTCCAGATATTCCTGCCAATTCTCTCCGGATAGTACTACCCCCTTGGGCACCTCCCTGATGGTCATCCACGCCATCTTTTTTTCACCTCCGGCAAGCGTATGTCGCTCTATTTGCAGCATTACCAAAAACAAGATTACCGAGGCTATCAGGGCCAATAATGCACAACGCATCCAGACCATATAGAGCTTCTGATTCTTTATATATTTCATTCCCTTTCCCCTTTCCAATTATCGGACACCACATCCACCAATACCCCTTTGCGAGCCCGCAGCCTAATCCCCAGGAACCCTTTCACATCATAGGACACTTCACCATATACCCCGGTCTGTTCCACCAAACGTCCATTGGGTGCATACATTCCATCCCCGGGGGCCTGTTGTACATTCCAATTCCCACGGGCATCCCTTTCCTCGCAGTAACTCCCCCCGAAACTCACATTATAAATAATAAAGCGTTCCAGTTTCACATTGCCGGCAATCAGCTGTTCGTTCCCGCTCTGCCATTGCTCATCCAGTCCCAGATTTCTACACAAAGCCTGCTCATATTGCTCATAACAGTTCTCTCTGTCCCGGATTATGATTTCATTGGTCAGCCCATACTCCTCCAAATCCACCACTGCCGCCGCCAACCCTGATGCAGCCAAAGCATCCTCCAAATAAAGCGCAGAAGTATGATACCTGAACAACTCCATCTGTACCACCAAAAGCACAAAAAGAAATAAGCAAAAAAACAAGCCGCATGCCAATTCTATCTCTGCCGGCAGTGCCTTAATGCTTCGCCGTGGAGCTGCGCATTTCTTCCACCTGATATTCATCCCCGATTACTCCCTTTATTTTTAGAAAAATAGGTTCCCCATAGTCCACCGGATTGCGCGTAGTCCCTTCCAAACTAATCCCCGTCACCTCCGCCTGCTCCAGTTCTGCCACCAATTCCCGGGCATCCTCTCCGGTTAAGTACCCACGGGTCTCCATTCGCAAAATATACTCCCTGGATATCTGTATCATTTCCCATTTCCTCTGAATCAGACGCACCTGTTCCATGTACTGTAACACCAGCACAGTCATTGCCAGCACACAAATCATGGTCCCCAATAAATTCCCCATATTTCCTTTATTTCGTTTCAATTGCCCACTCCTGTCAGGATATTGGTGGCCTCCTGTGTCATAGCAGCTACCAATGTCTCTACAAAAGTAGTCAGACTATCCTTCATCACCACACACAAAAGCAGTGCAATGACACACAATCCCACAGTCACCAAAATACCATCTACTCCCGGTTCGCATTTTCTGCACCAGTTACATCCTGCTTTTATCATCTCTCCCAGCATCTTGCTCATACTGCATTCCCCCTTTATATGGTTAAAATATTTTGGTTTAGCAGCTGTCCCAGCACCGCATACAACGCAATGCCCAGCACTGCTGCCAGAATCCCCAGCTGATAAAAAGTAATACTACGCTCCAATACACTCTTTTGACGTTGCAACAGGGACCTTTCCATATCTTTGACCTGTTCACCGATATCCTGCAACAGTTCCACCGCCTGTCCCGATTCCAATGCCTGTATCAGTGTAATACATAAGGCATCTATATAACGGTTACGGAAACTTCCTTGAAAACGCTCCATGGCCTGCATCACATCAGCTTTCATCACAATATCCCCGGCCAGGTCCAACAACGCCCGGCGTAGTCTCCTCTGGGTCACCGCCCCATAACATTCCGCCAGGGCATCCGTCATATACACTCCTGCTCTGAGCTGAATCTCCAAGGCATGATACACCATCCGGATATCCGGCAGCATACGCCTGTTGTCCTGCTCATTCAAATACCACAATAGCCACTGCGGCAATCCGTAAAGCAGTACACCACACAGAATGCCGTAGCCCACTCCAATCCTTCCCACCACCAATGCTCCCGTTACAGACAACAAAATCCGCAGTGCAAGGTACGAAGTGGGCGCAACCCACTGCCCGTAATGAAATTCCGCTCCATTTTCCTTTAGCGATGCTCCTACCCGGGCATACCAACTCTGATACTGCTGCCTCTTGCGTACCCAGCCTGCCAATTCCCTATAGGCGCGAAGAACCCTATACTCCCCCGCTGACAACTGCCGATACTCATAAGAAAACAAAAATAGCAGCACCCACATACTTCCGGCTCCCAGCCAGGGAAGTATCCGAATCCATTCCTGCATAAATAATCCTCCTATCCTTGCCCATCCCGCAACTGTCCTCCAAATATCAGCAAAATGACAGTCACCACTCCCAAAGCCACATGCCCCGGCCAGGTATGAAACAGAATCTGCCATAGGGATACCTGTATCAGCCGGTCCACTGTAAGCAATATAAAGACTGACATGCCCAACAGCAATAATATATTGATGACCGCCTCCCGCAACATTCCTCTGCGTTCCCCTCGCAACTGTTGATATTCTCTGACAGTACGTCTGCTACCCCTTACCAATGCTCCCAAATCAGCACAATAATGAATACTAATCTCCATATTGCGGATCAGTTCCTTACATTTGGGATGCTCTATCTTTTCTGCCATCATCAATAAAGCAGTGCCCACATCTCCTGTGGTACGGCCTTCGATACTGCAATTCTCCAATAAGGTACCCAGGGGCTCTCGCATAT
>JAFUKK010000288.1 GCA_017473665.1 Lachnospiraceae bacterium | reverse complement strand
TCGGAGCCGACCGTAATGATTTCACCGCCTTTTTCCCGATATCGTTTGAGGATATCCAGACAGGGGTGCAGGTCGCGCAAGCCGCTTTTCAGTCCGCCGGTATTGATTTCAATACCTTTGCCCATATCTATAAGACGGTCCAAAATCTCTTCAAAAATGTCACTATATAGGGTATAGGTGTAATCAGTATCCTTATTAGGACCATAGCGTACTACATAGTCCAAATGTCCATACACGTCAAAATTGGAAAATCTCTTGATGTTTTCCAAAATAGATTCAAAATATTCCCGGTATGCTTCCGCCTGGCTGCGTCCCTGATAAAAATCGGGATAGTAGGGGTCACGGCCGTTGCATATATGAGAGGAACCGATAATAAAGTCAAAGTCATAGGACTTGGCCAGAACCGCATTCTGACGCATGCAGGAGGGCTGCAGGCCCAGCTCCACACCGAAGAGGATATTGATGCGGTCTGCGTATTTTTCTTTGTACTTCAATAAATCATACAGATAGGAGTCCACGTTCAACAGAAACTGACTGCCGGGCCCTTCTTCGGTGTCAGGAAAATCAAAATCATTATGCTCCGTAAAACACATATATTTCAGTCCTTGTCGGATGCCATGGAGTATCATTTCCTCCATGGGGGTGTCGGAATCCCCGGAATGAGAACTGTGCAAATGAAAATCCGCCGGAATGGGAGGAATTGGGAGAATTATATTTTGGTTCAAGTTGTGTGTATCCTTTCTTGTATTATGTTGGAATATAAAACTGCTTTTTTCCAACAATAGTATAACAGATTCAGAATGATTTTCCATACAAAAAGTATAAAGCTTGCAAAAATTACAAAGAATTCCCAATTATTTTTGATTTACATCTTGAATTATGGACGGGAATTAGGTAAAATATCATTGCTGATAAAATTTTGACAATTAGACGTACAGCAGCAATGAAGTGCGGGATGTCAAAAAATATAATTTAAAATTTTAGGAGGATACTAAAATGGCAGTAAGAGTAGCAATTAATGGTTTCGGCCGTATCGGTCGTTTAGCATTCAGACAGATGTTTGATGCAGAGGGATATGAGGTAGTAGCAATCAACGACTTAACCAGCCCTTCTATGTTGGCACATCTGTTAAAGTATGATTCTTCTCAGGGTAAGTATAAGTATGCTGATTCTGTAGAGGCAGGCGATGACAACATTACCGTTAACGGTAAGACCATCACCATCTACAAAGAGGCAGATGCTAGCAAGCTTCCTTGGGGCGAGTTGAAGGTTGACGTAGTTCTGGAGTGTACCGGTTTCTATACCTCTAAGGACAAGGCTTCCGCACACATCACCGCTGGTGCTCGTAAGGTTGTTATTTCTGCTCCTGCAGGTAACGATCTTCCTACCATCGTATACAATGTAAACCACGAGACTTTAACTCCTGCAGACAATGTAATTTCTGCAGCTTCTTGTACCACCAACTGCTTAGCACCTATGGCTAAGGCTCTGAACGACTGCAGACCTATCATGAGCGGTATCATGACCACTGTTCATGCTTACACCGGTGATCAGATGATCCTGGATGGTCCTCAGAGAAAGGGTGACTTAAGAAGAGCACGTGCAGGTGCTGTAAACATCGTTCCTAACTCTACCGGTGCTGCAAAGGCAATCGGTCTGGTTATCCCTGAACTGAACGGCAAGCTGATCGGTTCCGCACAGCGTGTACCTACCCCTACCGGTTCTACCACTATTCTGGTAGCAGTTGTTAAGGGCGCAGTTACCAAGGACGAAATCAATGCAGCTATGATGGCAGCAGCTACCGAGTCCTTCGGTTACAACACCGATGAAATCGTATCTTCCGATATCGTAGGTTCTACCTTCGGTTCCATCTTTGATGCAACCCAGACCATGGTTATCCCTATGGAAGATGGCAATACTCAGGTACAGGTTGTTTCCTGGTATGACAACGAGAACAGCTACACCTCTCAGATGGTTCGTACTATCAAGTATCTGGCTGAGTTGGCATAGTGAGGAAGGAAAACAAGCGGCTGCGTAGCAGACATTTGTTTTCACCCGAACGACCACGAGAAAATCATAAGCAACGAAGTTGCGTTCCTGCATAGCAGGGAGATTTTCGAGGGGCTATAATAGTTTTAAGACCTATAAGGGTCCGGTCTTTGGACCGGGCCCTTTTTGTAAATCATTATCAAAGAAAATGGAGGTCATGATTATGGGATTAAATAAGAAATCCGTAGATGACATTAACGCAAAGGGCAGACGCGTATTAGTAAGATGCGACTTTAACGTGCCTCTGAAGGATGGTGTAATCACCGATGAGACCCGTATCGTAGCAGCACTGCCTACTATCAAGAAGTTATTAAACGATGGCGGCAAGGTAATTCTTTGCTCCCACTTGGGTAAGGTTAAGGAAGGCCCCAATGAGAAGGAATCTCTGGCACCTGTTGCTAAGAGACTGTCCGAGAAGCTGGGCCAGGAAGTTGTATTCGTAGCAGATTACAATGTAACCGGTGAAGCAGCTACCGCAGCTGTTGCAGCAATGAAGGAAGGCGATGTGGTATTACTTCAGAATACCCGTTTCCGTGGCAAGGAAGAGACCAAGAACGGCGAAGAGTTCAGCAAGGAATTGGCTGATCTGGCTGATGACTATGTATGCGATGCATTCGGTTCTTCCCATAGAGCACATGCTTCCGTAGCAGGTGTGACCAAGTTCATCACCGAGAAGGGTGGCTCCAATGTAGTAGGTTACTTAATGCAGAAGGAAATTGATTTCCTGGGCAATGCAGTAGAGAATCCTGTAAGACCTTTCGTAGCAATCCTGGGTGGTGCTAAGGTAGCAGACAAGCTGAACGTTATCTCTAACCTGTTAGAGAAGTGCGATACCCTGATTATTGGTGGTGGTATGGCTTATACCTTCTTAAAGGCACAGGGCTATGAAATCGGTA
>JAFUKK010000287.1 GCA_017473665.1 Lachnospiraceae bacterium | reverse complement strand
CCTGGAGCACGAGTTATCCGGTCTTTATGATGTGGCTCATGGTGCAGGACTGGCAGTGGTGATGCCTGCATGGATGGACTATGTATATCACCATGATGTAATGCGTTTTGCACAGATGGCTACAAGAGTATTTGGAGTTCCCATGAATTTTGAAAACCCTGAAGATACTGCAGTGAAGGGTATCCGGGCATTCAGAAAATTTTTGGTGGAAATCGGTATGCCGATTAACTTTGAACAGTTGGGAGCAAAGGCGGAGGATATTCCTGTATTGGTAGAAAAACTGGGGATTGGCGAGGGCACCAGAGGTGGCTTTGTGACCTTGGATAGAGCAGCAGTAACCAAGATTTATGAGATAGCGGCAGAAGCTACTGTATAGTCAGTTGCAATTGGCCTCAAGGAAGTAATAAGAAATAACTATAAAAATGCGGCACATAAGAGGCTTTGGGTAATGGCCTTATGTGCCGCGTTTGATTTCAATTTATTCCTTATCGTCAGTGGAAACTGATTCGTTCATGCCCATATTCAGATTTATATCTGCAAAGGTCTTTTTTTGAGTCAGCTTGCCATACATCCACACATATATCCAAATCAGGAAAGGGATGCAGAAGGATGCAATCAGACTTGCCCGGAACAGGGCACCGGAAGCAGTAGGGTCAAAGATGGCCGCCAGCAGAGTCACCAGGTACAGCAGTACCAGAATCACTACCCCTGCCATAGCTACTACCTGCTTTGAGGTTATTTTGGATTTCTGATTTTTATTATCTGTGGTCATATGTCCTCTCATTCTGCCGCATGGCGGCTGTGTAATATGAATGCACGAAAATATCATAACAGAGGAATAGGCTTTTGGCAAACTATTGTTGGAAAAAACCAAAGGAAAATTCACTTTTTGGTTGTTTTACTGAATAAACTGTTATATACTATCAGTTATGAAATACTTTATAGTAAGGAAGGTATCAAGATGGCATTATTAGAGCAGTGGAGAAAAGTGGCCTATAATGAGCAGAATGGTAAGGACATGCTGCAGAGATTGTGGACCGCATATTTTAATGATGAGCAGGCGATTTATGCTGAACTGTTAAAGAATCCCGATGAGGTAGTGACCGGTACTGTGAAGGAACTGGCAGAGAAATTCAATGTAAAGATTATGACCATGACAGGTTTCCTGGATGGTATTAATGACAGTTTGATTAATCCCAACCCCATTGAAGAGATGGAAGAGGATACGGTAGTAAACCTGGGCTTTGACAAGGCACTCCTTTACAAGAACATGGTAGCTGCAGAGGCAGACTGGCTGTACAATCTGGAGGAGTGGAACGATATTTTCGATGAAGCTACCAGAAAGGCACTGTACAAGGAGCAGAAGTCTTCTACTACTATCGTCAAAGAGGACAAGGTATATCCCAATGATCCCTGCCCTTGTGGAAGCGGCAAGAAGTACAAGAAGTGCTGCGGTAAATAATAGGAAAACAATACGAGTTTTTACAGAAAGGGTTCGCTTGCGGACTCTTTCTTACAATGAATACAGTTATGGGGGCGCGATGCGGGTACCCTCAGAAGGGAGCTATCATGAAGAAATTAGAAGAGTACGTAAGAAGTATACCGGATTTCCCCGAGGAGGGTATTATTTTCCGTGATGTGACCAGCGTATTGCAGGATGCGGAGGGATTACATCTGGCCATTGACACCATGCAAGAACTGATTTCAGACCTGGAGTATGATGTGGTGGCGGGTCCCGAGTCCAGAGGTTTTATCTTTGGTACTCCCATTGCATATAATAACAGAAAACCCTTTGTGTTGATTCGCAAGAAGGGTAAGCTCCCCTGCGAGACAGTGGAAAAGAGCTATGAACTGGAATATGGTCAGGCGACCATTGAGATGCACAAGGACAGCATCAAGCCCGGGCAGAAGGTACTGATTGTAGATGACCTGATTGCTACCGGAGGTACCACCAAGGCTATGATTGAACTGGTGGAGTCCTTAGGCGGTGTAGTAGTAGGTGTAGTAGTACTGATGGAGCTGGCAGGCCTGGAAGGCCGCAAGCAGATAGCAGATTATCGGCTGGATGCTGCTATTATATATCCGGGGAAATAGGGAAGACTCAAAATATCAAGGCATGGAGTGACCTATATGACAGAAGAAAAGAAGGGTGTTGTTTTTTACGACGGGACAATGATTAAATCACGTGAATTTGTAGCTCCTGAGGATTTGTATCAGGAACTTATTAAGCGTGTCCAAAAATATCATCCCAGCGACGACATTACTAAAATAGAGCAGGCATATAGAATTGCCAGTGAGGCCCATAAGGACCAGGTCCGTAAGTCCGGCGAGCCCTATATCATTCATCCATTGAATGTGGCTATTATCCTGGCAGATTTGGAATTAGATAAAGAGACAATTATTGCAGGGATTCTGCATGATGTGGTAGAGGACACCATCATGACGGAGGAGGACCTGACCAGGGAATTTGGTGAGGATGTGGCGCTATTGGTGGATGGAGTCACCAAGCTGGAGCAGTTGCCCCTTACAAGCAGCAGCGCGGACCAGTCCGATGCGAAGCTGGAGATGCAGGCAGAAAATCTGCGTAAGATGTTCCTGGCCATGGCCAAGGATATCCGTGTCATTATGATTAAATTGGCAGACCGTTTGCACAATATGCGTACGCTGAAGTACCAAAAGCCTGAAAGCCAGCAAAGGATTGCCAAGGAGACCTTAGAGATTTATAGTCCCATAGCATCCAGACTGGGCATCAGCAAAATAAAAATCGAATTGGATGATTTGTCTCTGAAATATTTGGAGCCGGATGTATATTACGATTTGGTGGATAAAATCGCTATCCGTAAGAGTGTGCGGGAGAGCTATATCCAGAGTATCGTAGAGGAAGTGCGGGAGCATATTGAAAATGCAGGTATTACTGCAAAGATAGATGGCCGGGTAAAGCATTTCTTCAGTAT
>JAFUKK010000286.1 GCA_017473665.1 Lachnospiraceae bacterium | reverse complement strand
CTCCATCGGATTTGGCAACACCCAATACCTTACCCTTACGGCTGATTACCAACACGTTGGAATTCAAAATCTCCTTTAACACCTTACAGAAATCATTAAACACTACCTTACTGGAATTATTATTATGCAAAAGCATACCTATCTTTCGGGTCTTATCCAACAACTGTACACTACTCATTTTGTCCCTCCACCTCTACGTATCAATTAACACAAAAATAAATACCCCCAAATTGGTATTACACCAGTATCATAACACAAAAAAATTCAGATTTCAACGCTCTATTACTTAATTTATTTGTGTTTTTTGTGATTTATTTGAAAATTCAGACAATGTTGCCGCATTTTTCATTCATGCACACCTGCTTATTACCCTTTTGTAATAGCAGAGAACCGCATTTGGGACACTTCTCTCCGGAAGGACGTTGCCATACCATAAAGTCACATTCCGGATTATCAATACATCCGAAGTACTTACGCCCCTTCTTGCTCTTACGCAGTACAATATCCTTACCACACTGAGGACAATCTACGCCGATTTTTTCAAAATAGGGCTTGGTATTCCGACAATCAGGAAATCCGGGGCAAGCCAGAAATCTGCCGTGAGGCCCATATTTAATAACCATATTGCGACCACATTCTTCACAAATTTCCTCAGACACTTCATCCTCTATCTTCACCTGGGACAAATCTTTTTCCGCCTGCTCTACTGCTTCCGCCAAATCAGGATAGAAATTGGAGATGATGGTCTTCCATTTTACATTCCCCTCTTCCACGCCATCAAGCAACGCTTCCATATTAGCAGTAAAATGCGCATCCACTATGGTGGGGAATGCTTCCACCATCATACGATTGACCACCTCACCCAATTCGGTAACATAGAGATTCTTATTTTCCTTGGCAATATATCTCCTTGCCAAAATAGTGGTAATAGTGGGTGCATAAGTACTGGGACGTCCAATACCCAATTCCTCCAGGGCCTTGACCAAAGAAGCCTCAGTATAATGAGCCGGTGGCTCGGTAAAATGTTGCTTTGCCTGCTCCTCCACAAAATCCAGTGTCATTCCCTTATGCAGCTGGGCAGTAAGCGTATTCTTCTCTTCCTTATCCTCTTCCTGCATATACACACTCATATAACCATCAAATACCAGACTGGACGCAGATACGGTAAATATATGCTTATCTGCTTGAATCTTTACAGAAGTAGTTTCATATTTGGCAGGATTCATTCTACTGGCTACAAAACGTTTCCAGATCAGCTGATACAAACGAAACAAATCTCTGGGCAACTGTTCCTTGATTGTGATAGGATCACGTTTTATGTCCGTAGGACGAATGGCTTCATGAGCATCCTGTATTTTCTTTCCGCTCTTTTTATCTCCGGTAGTTTCTGCCGGATATTTGTCACCATAGGTGGCCTCAATATAATTTCTGGCCATTGCCTCTGCTTCCTCAGACACACGTGTGGAATCCGTACGCAAATAAGTAATGAGACCTACGGTTCCCTCCCCCTTAATATCCACGCCTTCATACAGCTGTTGTGCCAGACGCATGGTTTTCTGTGTTGAGAAATTCAACACTTTGCTGGCCTCCTGCTGCAATGTGGACGTAGTAAAAGGTAAGGGTGCCTTCTTGGTACGCTCTCCCTTCTTTTCCTCTATTACAGAAAATGTTGCCTTGCGGATAACCTTGACAATCTCGTCTGCCTGCTTTTGATTCTTGATTTCCACTTTGCCTTCAGCAGTACCGTAGTACTTTGCCATAATATTTTTAGATGCCCCCGGCACCTTCAGCTGTGCATCCAGCGTCCAATACTCCTCCGGAATAAAAGCATCAATCTCAGCTTCTCTGTCACAAATAATTCTAAGTGCCACAGACTGTACACGACCGGCACTTAAACCTCTCTTTATCTTAGCCCACAACAAGGGAGAAATCAAATAACCCACCATACGGTCCAGCGCACGTCTGGCCTGCTGGGCATCCACCAGATTCATATCAATCTCTCTGGCATTCTTAAGAGATTCTTTTATCGCAGTCTTGGTAATTTCATTAAAAGTAATACGATATACCTTCTTGTTTTCCAGCTTTAATGCAAACATCAAATGCCAGGAAATGGCTTCCCCCTCACGATCCGGGTCGGTTGCCAGATATATTTTTTCTGCCTTCTTCACTTCTTTACGCAGATTTGCTAAAATATCACCCTTACCTCGAATGGTGATATATTTGGGTTCAAAGTCATTGTCCACATCAATACCCAAGGAGCTCTTAGGTAAATCACGAACATGTCCGTTGCTGGCAGCCACTTCATAATTGGCCCCCAAAAATTTTTTTATTGTCTTCACCTTTGCCGGTGATTCCACGATTACTAAGTATTTTACCATAGTCTTCCCCTATTCTGCCTGCTTCTCTTTATCGGTTACTATCTCTAAAAATCTATTTTATGCGTTTCTTCTATAATTATAATCCCCGATTAGCTCCACCCCAGAGTAATCGTGAAACACTATACACCAAAAAATTCTGTAGCGCAAGGGTTAATTTTTTTTAATTTGTTATAACTGTATTTTTTTACTTTCAAAAAAATGAATCCGGAGGCTTTCCGGATTCTCTTTTTAAATGTTCTCTATGTACTTTTTCAGTTCAACAAAACCGCCCCGGGGATAAGCGCTGATATCCAATTGCCTGCTGTTTTCCAGGCAGTCGGTAAGCAGAAATACCTGCATTCCCAAAGCAGCTGCCACCATATCCTCATGGGCATCATTGCCCACCATTAGACATTCCTCTGCTTTCAGACCCGTCTGCTCCAAAATCTCCTGATAATACTTGGGGTTAGGCTTACAGTAATGAGAATTCTCATAGGTAGTATAATAAGTAAAATCCTCCGGCACCAGATTCACCCAACTCATCCGCGCCCGGGTAGCCACCTCCGGAAACAAGGGATTGGTAGCCAACACTGCCATTAATCCCTTTTCCCTAACCAGTTCTATCACTTCTCTGGAAGCAGGCTGTTTACCACAGACCTTCTGCACCTGGTTAAATTCCTTTTCATAAAACAGATGAAGTTCACCCTTATCCTTCGTACAATCCTTTCCATAAATGGCTGACAGGGTATTCCAAAAAGCATCCTCATTCAGACAACTGCCATCATTTTTAATCATGGAGCCAACACCCTTCCACACACTGTCCACCACAGTCTCTTGAGCATACCCAAGGGATGCCAGCTTAGTAGCCAATAATTTAAAATAACATTTAATAAAGCTCTCTTGCTCCATAGGAAGCAATGTACCATCCAAATCAAATAAAACT
>JAFUKK010000285.1 GCA_017473665.1 Lachnospiraceae bacterium | reverse complement strand
TGTTCTTCGAGAACATTTCATTGCCTAAGGGGGTATATCAGGTATCTTTATATTACAGTACGGATACATATATGAAAAATATATGCGTGGTTAATAATGGAGAGGCCGGGTTCAAGACTTTATTGACCGGAGGCGAGCATTTATATGCCGGATTGGACAAGACCGATTTTCAGATGTGGCTATTAGATGACAGTGACGCAGTGCAGGTGCAGGTGGTCTATGGTGGAGAAGGTAGTTTTCAAGTTCATGGATTACGTATATATGAAACCAATGCATTGTATCGTATTTATTTGTTTGTGCTGGTCTTGTTGTGTTTGGGTGTGAACAGCTGTATCTTATTCTATCAATATGATAAAGCTTATAAGGTATCCCGAGAGTGTAAGAATATTATCTGGGCATTATCGGTGTTGATTTTGATTGTTTCTTTGCCCTTGATGCATGACAGCATGATCTATAGCGGAGATTTGGTATATCATTTGATGCGTATAGAAGGGATTAAAGATGGCATTTTAGCCGGACAATTTCCGGTACGTATTGCCCCGAAATGGTTAAATGGGTACGGATATGCGTCTTCAATTTTTTATGGTGAGACAGTGATGTATATTGCGGCATTTTTTCGGTTGATTGGGTTTAGTGTAGTGACCAGCTATAAAATGTTTATTTTTGTGTTAAATGTCGCAACTGTTTTGATTGCCTATTACTGCTTTCAACGGATATTTAAGAATGGCTACATTGGTTTATTGTGTTCAGCGCTATATTCCCTTTCGGTTTATCGTATTTTTAAAACCTTTCTGTGCGGTTCATTGGGAGAAACGCTGGGTGTATTATTTCTACCGTTGATTGTATATGGATTTTGGCGTGTGTTTACGGAGAACTGTACAGATGCGAAGTATAAAAAAGCATGGGTGCCGCTTACAATCGGCTTTACGGGGTTGGTACAGTCGCATTTTCTGACGGGGGAATTGGTAGGCTTTTTTACTATTTTGTTATGTTTGATTTTGTGGAAAAAAGTGCTTCGTCCGAGGACCTTTGGGGTGTTGGCCCGGACCGTAATTTATACAATATTGCTTAGCGCATGGTTCTTGGTGCCGTTTTTGGATTATATGCTTCGGGATGACTTTGTGATTCAACATGTATCAGATCGCACGATACAGAGCAGAGGATTATATCCGGCGCATCTGTTGTTTACTTTTTTTAGTAACGGGACAAATACTTTTTTTGTATCCGGTGGTATGAATAACAGTCAGCCTATGGGAATTGGTATTTCTTTGCTGGTGGCGTTGCTTCTCTGGGGAGGTATCTGGTTCCTGCGCAAGCATAAGGATATATTTTCCGGGTATGCAGCTTTAGGTATGATTTCATGGGTGTTTGCGTTTATGGCAATGTGCATGAGTTTGTCGGTATTTCCGTGGGATTATATTCAATCACTGTCATCCGTTACAGGCACACTGGTATCCAGTATACAGTTTCCGAACCGTATATTGACCATTGCCACAGTATTATTGACAGTTGTAGCAGGTGTAGTGGGGAAATGGATATTGACAGCATATAAGGACAAAGGGTTTCAGATTTACTGTGGTTTTATGGGGGTACTGTTGTTATTTAGCAGTATATATCTGACCAATGATATGATGCGAAAGGCGGAACATTTTCAAGTATATAATGCAGAATGCATGGGTACAGGGTATATTGCGGGAGAAGAGTATCTGCCGTATGGTACTGATGCATCTCCATTGCTTCATCGGGCGCCTGTAGTACAGGAAAGTATTGTATTGGAAGGCTATGAGAAACAAGGACTTCGGGTGAGAATCGGCTGTTATAACACTGACCTTGAGGAAGCTTTTATTGAGTTACCATTGTTATATTACAGAGGTTATCATGCTTATGATACGGATAGTGGAATGGAGCTGCCTGTTTATAAGGGGACCAATAATGTGCTGGGAGTGGCAGTTCCCGGAGATTATCAGGGGATGTTCGAGGTGAGATTTGATAGTCCCTGGTATTGGAGGTGCGCAGAATTATTTAGTGTATTCTTCTGCGTGTTGTTATTGGTAGGATATAGATTGGGAGAAAGAAAGCGTTGAAAGAAGTTGTGAAAAAACTATGGAATTCTCATAGAAAACTATTTGTATTGATTATACTGGAGTGCCTATTGGTGCTGATGCTTTTACCGGGTATATGGCAGCCGAACACCAGCTATCAGGTTTTTGAGGGGCAAGTGGAAATGCCTTTGGAAATTCCGTTGAAGCCTCATGATGCCGGTGTGTTGGAGCTGAGAATTGACTACTATGTTCCAGAAGGTACAGCTACGATTTCAGTAGCCACCCGTAGCAAATATCACAGGAGCGTTTATGCAGATGAAATCCTTTTGAGTGCAGGGGGTGATAGTAAAGAAGCGAATGTATGGCTGACAAGCCCTGCAGAGGACTTGTACCTTAGTATTCAGCCGGAGACTGCGATGGGGCTGGAGATTGGATGTATTGAAGTGACTACAACCAATGCAGGTACATATATGGTGATTCTGGGATTGGTGGTAATAAGTGTTATATTGGACGCTTTTTTGGTTTATAGGAAGAGAGTCGTAAATAGTAATGCGACGTATGGCTGGCTGTTATGGGCATTATGTGGTATTTTTATTGTTGTGTCATTACCGCTTTTTACCGGCTATTGCTTGGATGGGACGGAACTGGAGTTACAGTTGTTGCGTATTGAACAAGTAAAAGAGGAGTTGGAAGCCGGTCATTTGTGGCGCAGTGTGCAATCCGACTGGTGCAATGGGAATCGCTATCCCGAAACCTTGCTGGATGGAAATCTATTTCTTTTGTTTCCGGCGTTGTTGAGAATAGTAGGATTTCCGATACAAACATCCTATTGCATTTTCCTGGCAGTTATAAATTTGGGAGTAATATTTATTTCCTTTGAATCTTTTTACGGGATTTTCAAAGAACAGAAGACAGCGTTTTTGGGATGCATGCTATATACATGGGCGCCATATCGTGTCTATACAATGTATGGCCGGGCATCGGTAAATGATACGTTGGTATTTTGTTTCTGGCCGTTAATACTGTATGGCCTTTACAGATTATTTGCGGGTGTCCGTGAACAGAAAAGCTCATGGGTTTGGCTGGCAGTGGGATTGTCATGTCTATTGCCCTGTTCGATGCTGAACTTTGAGTTTGCAGTAGTGTTTGTAGGATTAGTATGTATTTTACAAGGAAAGAAATGTTGGTGTAAGCAAAGGCTTTTGGCTCTGGCCAAGGTATGCCTGACAGTGCTTATTTTGAATTTATGGATTATGCTTCCCACCGTGAAAATGCTTATACAAGACAAATTATTGATTTTGCAACAAGGGATGGAGGCAGTGCAGGAAAAAGGTTTATTTATGGCTCACTTTTTTACTTTCTTTTGGGGAAAGGGAGAGAGCATCGCCTTTCATACTACCGGAATCAAGGATACGGCGGCATTGGGAATCGGTTTGGGAAGTCTGATTTTGTTGTTTCTCTTTAGTTGGATGGTTTTTGTTGGGAAATACAAGGAACAACGCAGAACAGAGGAAATCTGGAAATGGGGATATACTGTGGTGATAGCCTCAATCCCTTTTGTGATCCTGAGCACCAGATATTTTCCATGGGATATGCTGAGAGAAACACTGAATTCGGTACGTGTGTTGACTGCCGGTATGTATTCGCCTGCAGAGTGCCTGGTGGTTGTTTTGTTAGGATCCAGTTTTTTGGGGTGTATGGTATATGCGCAGATTCAAAACCATGACAGGGGAGCGGCTAATGTACTTTTTATTATAGTGGTGGTGGCTTCTTTCTGGACGACTCAGTACCTGGTAGGAGAATTATTGTATTATGGTGAAGCTCTGCGTATTTATGATGATGTAGCTTTGGAACAGGCATGTAAAATGTTAGTTGGGTGGAAGTAGAAGCGGGAATGGAGCGCAAGATGTGGAAAAAATCTGAAATATGGAAAAACAGAAAATTTCATATAGTACTCGTAATCGAGATATTGCTACTTCTGGTGGGCATCTGGAAAGGAATTACACCTAATCGCGTACTTATGGAAGACGATATGAATATAGCCATTTCCGAAGGAGTGTTGCGGGCAGACGGATTTACACTGGAGCCTGGAGTTTACAAGCTTAAGATATGTTATGATGCGCTGGGAGCCGGAGATATGAGCTATAGTGTTCAGGCTCCTCAAAGTGGTTATAGGAGCTTATTAGCCAATGGAGTCACTTTGTATCATGGCCAAAGGGAAAGCGAGTGCCAGTTTTATGTGACCACTTGTTTGGGAACTGAGCAGGGCTTGGCAGTGGAAGTGAATTATGCAAATGGCGTATCATTGGAGGTTCATGATATTGAGATCAGAGAGACCAATCAGGGCAGTTATATTTATATGTTTATGATATTGTTATTTTCGACAGTGATAAACATGTTAATGATGCTTCGAGAATATGTTAAGCGATATATACTTCCTGCACAGTGGTGGCTGGTTCGGTTAGGAATTGTGGGCTTGACGGTGCTTGCATCTCTGCCGCTTTTTACGGATTATATATTAACCGGTCCTGATAGTAGTCTTCACTTGCTGAGAATAGAATTTTTGGCGCAAAGCATCGGTAAAAGGATTTGGCCTGTTCGTGTAGGCGCTTCATGGTTATTTGGTCATGGGTATGCCAATTCCCTGTTTTATTGTGATACTTTCCTGGTGTTCCCGGCAGTGCTGCGTTTAATTGGATTTCCTATGACAGTTGCATATGGTGCCTATGTCTTTTTGGTGAATGCAATGACCGCCACAGCATCCTATTGGTCTTTTAAGCATATGTTTAAAAATCAGTATATTGGTATGTTTGGATGTATGTTATATACCTTACTTCCTTATCGCATATATAATATATATAACCGTTGCGCGGTGGGTGAATATACGGCCATGATATTCCTGCCAATTATATGCTATGGATTTTATTTGTTGTTGGCTAATGAAACCTCTGAAAAAAATTACAAGCATTACTGGTTGGTGTTGGTATTAGGGTTTAGTGGAATTATTCAGTGTCATGTGCTTAGTTGCGAAATTATGGTGGGAGTGGCCGCATTGCTATGTGTTCTTTGTGTACGCAGAGTGTTCCGGAAACAAACCTTTATTCAATTGATAAAAGCGGTAATCGGCACTGTGTTCATAAATTTGTGGTTTTTGGTGCCAATGCTGGATATGATGATTTCCGGTGAGTATTACTATTCCAGAAATGCCGGAAATACAATTCAGCATAGAGGAATTGTGCCTGCGAATATTTTTTATACATTACAGCGTGCAGGTAATAACTCTAAATTCGCCGAATTAGGAATGCAGGGAGCAGAGCCTATTAATGTGGGGATTGCTATTCTGCTGTGCGTGGCGGCATATCTTATACTGAGGAAAAAGAACAAAGAACGGGATGTATACTATGACCGGGTTGCACTGATAGCTTTGATATTAGGAGGCCTGATTACAGTAATGAGTTTGGACAGTTTTCCTTGGGATCGGATTCAGCATTGGAATCAGTTGACATCAGTATTGGTGCCCATGGTGCAGTTTCCTACGCGTTTTACCATTGCAGTAGGTGTGGCATTTACTGTTGTGGCATGTGTTGTAGCTAAGTGGATAGTGGGGACGGAAAAGAGTGATGTCAGGATTGGATTTTTTGGTTTGATTATTTTGCTAAGTGTAGGTTTTAGTATGTTTCAGACCAACGATATTCTGTTGAGCAGAGGTGGGGTACTGCGGCTTCACAGCGCAGAAGGAATGGGGCATTCCGGTATCCTTGGTGCAGAGTATTTGCCCATAGACTCGGATTTTTCTTTTTATTACCATGGTGCATGGCCCTCAGGGGATGTAATGGTCATTGATGATACCAAAGCAGGTTTAGAGACTTATACCACGGTCGCTGTAAAGGGTCAATTAAATCAAGAGACTGCCTGGATAGAGTTGCCATTGCTATATTATAAGGGATATCAGGCGGAGGATGTGGAGACCGGTGACCGGTTGGAAGTGGTTT
>JAFUKK010000284.1 GCA_017473665.1 Lachnospiraceae bacterium | reverse complement strand
CAGGGTACGCTTTTTCTTGTAGATAACAGCTGCCACACAGGCAAAGGAGCAGGTGGAAATAAAATTCATAACAGCTCCAATGATACCCGTATCACTGATGGTAACCATCTCAATCAGGGATACAATCAGAGATACAATGGCCGACATAGCAGGCCCCCAGATAAGTCCTCCCAGAGTGATTACAATATCCTTAGGATCATATTTCAGGAATAATACCACCGGGATACGGCCTACCGCCACTACCACAAAGGAAATGGCGCAGAGCATGGCTGCTGTAGTGAGTTTCTTAGTTTTACTGTTCATTTTTCCTCTCTTTCTGCCGCTTTTTACGGCACTGCAGCACTTTCCGCACCGCAGCAATAGACTAAAGGAAAATTCTTCATTATGTAGAAAAAAAGCCCCAAGATACCTGCAGGGCGCAGTTATCTCAGGGCATACTACTACACATCCGTTTCTTCTTTCATCCAGACTTTACTGTTGGTACCGGATTCTAACCGGTTCAGCCACACCCGTAGGTGCAGGTCGTAGACTCGTCATCTTGCAATGCATCACTACCAGTAGGGAATTGATATCCTGCGGGACATCTCACCCAACCCTGAAGAACTTTACCTCGTAGCAATCTTATAATAGTATTTCCTATCTGTCAACTCCCAAGAGCATATACTGTCTTATGGTACTATTTTTCCTGCTTGATTTTCATAGTCAGAGAGATACGTTTCTTTGCCACATCACAGGAAAGCACCTGCACCTCTACAATATCACCTACGCTGACAGCCTCCAGGGGATGCTTAATAAAGCGGTCCGTAATCTGGGAAATGTGTACCAAACCGTCCTGATGGACTCCGATATCCACAAACACGCCAAAGTCAATAACATTACGGACAGTACCCTTTAAAATCATACCGGGCTTTAAATCCTTCATATCCAGTACATCACTGCGTAAAATAGGCTTTGGCATATCATCTCTGGGATCACGGGCAGGCTTCTCCAGCTCCTTTAAGATATCGGTCAGGGTAATCTCTCCGATGCCCAACTCCTGTGCCAGCTGCGCCTTATTCTTTACTCGCTTTTCCAGACCGGATACGGATACCGGCTCCGCAGTCACTGTTGCCGCCTTAGGTTGTTCTTCAACGACTACGCCACCCATTGCTGCTGCCAGTGCCTTACCCATGGCAGTATTGGTATTGCGCACCTGTACGGTCTTCTGTACCGGCTTCTTGGGAGCGGGCTTTGCAGGAGCCTTCTTACCCTTGTCTGCTGCAGCTCTCTTCTGGGCCTCCTTGATATCCTCCATGGTCAGTCCCAGTTTCTCCATCAACTGCTGCGCGGCTTCATAGGACTCAGGATGTACACTGGTGGCATCCAAAGGATTGTCACCGTCCAGAATACGCATAAAGCCTGCGCACTGTTCATAAGCCTTGGGCCCCAGCTTGGCTACCTTCAACAGCTGTTTCCGATTGGTAAAACGGCCATTGGCCTCACGATAATCAACTATATTCTTTGCAATGGTCTTATTAATACCGGAAATATACTCCAGTAGGGAAGCAGATGCGGTATTCAAATCCACGCCTACTTTATTTACACTATCTTCTACTACCCCGCTTAAGGCCTCACTAAGCTTTTTCTGGTTCATATCATGCTGATACTGTCCCACACCGATGGACTTGGGGTCAATCTTTACCAGCTCTGCCAAGGGGTCCTGGAGACGACGGGCAATGGAAGCCGCACTACGCTGACCCACATCAAAATTGGGGAACTCTTCGGTAGCCAGCTTACTGGCAGAATATACAGATGCTCCTGCTTCATTTACAATCACATACTGTACAGGCTTTTCCAGCTCCTTTAACAGCTCCACAATAACCTGTTCGGATTCTCTGGAGGCAGTACCGTTACCTACGGAAATCAAATCCACATCATATTTTTTAATCAGCTTCTTTAAATCAGCCTTAGCCTCAACCACTTTATTCTGAGGTGCGGTAGGATAAATCACCTTTGTATCCAGCACCTTACCGGTGGCATCCACTACTGCCAGCTTACATCCGGTACGGAAGGCAGGGTCCCACCCCAGTACTACTTTGCCTGCAATGGGGGGCTGTAATAATAACTGCTCCAGATTCTTGCCGAATACGCTGATAGCTCCATCCTCAGCCTTTTCGGTCAGTTCATTACGAATCTATCTCTCAATGGCAGGTGCAATCAGTCTCTCATAACTCTCTGCCACTACTGCCTGCAACACAGGAGTGGTATAAGGATTCTCAGCAGTAATCACCTGCTTCTCCAGATAACGGATAATCCGCTCCAGGGGAGCTACGATTTTTACCGTCAAAATCTTCTCTGCTTCCCCACGGTTCAGAGCCAGCACACGGTGGCCTGCCACCTTCTTTACAGGCTCCTGGAACTGATAGTACATCTCATATACACTTTCCGCCTTTTCATCCTTGGCCTCGCTGGTGATGATACCTTCTTCCATAGTGGCATTACGAATATATAAACGATGGTCCGCCTCGTCGGAAATCTGCTCCGCAATAATATACTTTTCACACT
>JAFUKK010000283.1 GCA_017473665.1 Lachnospiraceae bacterium | reverse complement strand
GATGAAGGTATGCGGCATTGCCTTTACCATTAAGGGCTCTAAGAATTTATCTCTGGAAAACGAAATGGTAGAACGTGCCAAAATGCTGGAATCTATTCCCAACGACAGTCTTGTGGTGTGGGATACCTCTGAGGATGATGAGTCTGCTCAATGGGGCGAGATTATGACTATGGCATCGATTCGTCAGGGATGTCGCGGTGCGATTGTTGACGGCGGTGTACGTGACACCGACAAAGTGCTGGAACAAGGGTTTCGGTTGTTCTGTAAATACAGAACGTCCAACGGTATGCTTGGCAGATTTCGTCTGATTGGGTATCAAATGCCCATCACCATGGGTAAGGTTATGGTATATCCGGGTGATGTAGTTATGGGTGATATTGATGGCTGTATCTGTATCCCCCGTGAGATTGCCTATGAGGTATTACTGAGAGCAGAGCAGATTCGGGATAACGAAGTAGAAATTAAAAATATGGTAAACAGTGGTATGACGCCAAGCAAGGTTGTTGAAAACGGCGGATATTTTTAGGAGGTAGAAATCATGATAAATTATAATAATAAAAATGTAGTAATTACTGGTGCAAGCGGCGGCATGGGAAGAATTTTGTGCAGAGAATTGATAAAGCAAGGAGCAAAACTTTCTATCTGCTCAAATAATGCAGAACAACTCGAAGAACTGAAACAGGAACTCAAGGGTTCGGTATTTGCCAAAGTGGTAGACATCACCAACGAAGCAGACGTTGCAACGTTTTTTGAAGAAGCATATGCGCAAAACGGTGATTTTTATGCTCTGGCTAACCTGGCAGGACTTTCCATTCCGGGACAGATTCCCCAGACAGAGGAATCTGCTTATGATTTGATGATGGACGTTAATGTCAAGGGAACCTTCCTTGCTTGCAAATATTTTGCAGCTCATGCAGCAGAGCCTTCTATTATTGTGAATATCGGAAGTATGGCTGCAAGAAATGCTAATGGCAATGCTCCTCTTTACTGCACAGCAAAGGCTGCGGTGAATATGCTTTCTAAGGGCCTTTTGTTACAACTTGGCAGCAAAAAGATTCGTGTAACTACAGTAAACCCCGGCGGTGCCGATACTCAGTTCTGGGGCGACAGAGCAGTTGACCGTACCAAACTTATGCAGCCTGAGGATGTAGTGGATATCATTTTGTTTGTGCTGACCTCCAATCCTAATGTACAGATTCACGATATTTTCTTCGAAAGCAGTGCGAGATTCTAAAGGGAGAAGAAATATGAGAATCAATACACTGGAATTGTGTGAAAAAATATTTGAACGATACGAAAGTCAGTATACCTTAAAGGCTTATTATGGACTTCTGGCTTATTATGCATTGGCGCAGGTAGCAGAAGCAGAAAACGACGAGACTTTACGAAAAAAGTGTAAAGATTATCTGAGTCTTTATCCGGATAAGTTTGAACATCCCCGTTATAGTTTTGAATGCTACCGGGTTGGGGGAATCGGTAAGGCTTGGATGTTTTTTCGTAATCTTGCTCCGGAGTGGGAGTCGGATTTGCGCAAATATGCAGATATCACCATGGCATACCGTGTGGATGAAAATGGTATTCTCTGTCATCCCCATTCAACGGAAATTGATAAAATCTGGATTGATGCTGTCAGTTGCATTACGCCCTTTATGCTCTATACAGGACTTGCTTTCAACGAGAAAAAGTATATAGACTTTGCGGTAGGACAATGTATCAAAATGTATGATTGTCTGATGGATCGAACCTGTGGGCTTCTCCATCAGGCAAAGGGATTTATGCCAAACCCTGAGTCGATTTCCCACGATCACTGGAGCCGTGGTAACGGGTGGGGCTATATGGGCCTTGCAGAGCTGGTTCGTTATCTGCCATCAGAAAATGAGCATAGAGCCACAGTGGAGAAGTATTTCCTCGACCATACCGACGCAATGCTGAAATATCAGGCGAAAAATGGTTTGTGGAGGCAAGAGATTCCGGAAGAACTTTCTTGGTATGAATCCTCCGGAACAGGATTGATTTTATATGGTTTAGGGATTGGTTTGCGTAAAGGTATTTTGCGTGATGAAAAGTATCGCGTGGCCTTTGAAAAAGGAATTGAGGCACTTGCAAAACTGTGTCTGAGTCATGACTTTAGTACGCATCAATCCTGCCCAAGCTGTCTTTGTCCCGGTGAAGGTGATGAAAAGGGAACCATAAAGGCTTATTTGACAGAGAGAATGCCGAAAACGGATGAGGTCCATTCTTATGGATGTATGATGCTTGCTTTTTTGGAAGCATACAAGAACAACATTCCGGATGTAGAGATACCGGATAAATAATTTTTAGGAGGTTAGTATCATGATGAAAATGGAGTGTACATGTGCACAAGGGGTGCATACTGCACCCGTAAAATGTCTTGAGATTTCTGCCGGAGCCAATGAGAAAACAGCTGAGATTTTAAAGGATTATCGACGTATTTTTATGGTTGCCGACGAAAATACTTATGAGGTTGCCGGTAGAAAAGTAGAGAATTTGCTCAAGGAAGCAGGTATTCTTTCTCATACCTTTGTTTTAAAGAATCCGGCGCATCCTACAGATGCCAATGTGGGCAGAGTTCTCATTGAAGCAGGCATTGACCAAGAGTCTTATGATATCAATGCTATGTCCGCTTTGCCGGACTATATCCTGGCAGTAGGCTCCGGCTCAATTAACGATATTTGTCGAATGGTAAGTTATCTCTTGGGGGTAGAGTACGGAAGTTGTGGAACTGCCCCCTCTATGGATGGATATGCATCGGTTGTGGCTCCTTTGCTGGTGGGTAAAACAAAAACTGTGTATCAGTGTTCTATCGCACGGCATATTATTATTGATACTGCTATCTGTAAGGACGCCCCCTATGAACTGCTGACGGCAGGTGTGGGAGATATGATAGGAAAATACATTGCCATT
>JAFUKK010000282.1 GCA_017473665.1 Lachnospiraceae bacterium | reverse complement strand
CGAGATTATCTCGTTTCATTTGCTTCACAATATATTCCTCCCGTAAAAAACTTGCACATTCTTATATTTCCTATTATGATAATAAATGCACATAAACTATATTACTACATATGCAAGGAGTTTTCTATGAAAATAATCAAAAATTTTGTAATTATATTGATTGCTGTGACATTTGTACTGATACCACTCCCCAAAGCCGACCTGTATTTCCGTATTCACTTTATGGATGTAGCAGGTACCACCTGCAATCTATATTATGCTACTGAGACTTCCAATGCTTTTTGTGCCGAACAGATGATTTCGGCCGATATTGATTATGAGCTGGGACAAGTCACCTTTAAACTGGACAGTTCACTGGCCGAAGAACTGACCGGTCTGCGTTTTGACTTTCCCAATGAAGAACATCTGGTATGCATTAACCATATTACCTTAAGTAGCGCAGGCGTGGTCCAAAAACAATTTAATCCCTGTGATTTCTTTGCCTATGAAAATCTGTCACAAACCAATGACATCCGGGATATGTCTCTGGTAACAGCCAAGAACCGTGCCTATTTCCTGACCGGAAGTACTGATCCATTTGTAGTATTATCCGATGACTTGGTCGCACAAATAGTAAAAGGATGCAGTTCCTACACCCTTACCCGTTTAGGTATTTGTATATTCCTTGCTGCGGTGTATTTTATGGCAAAGAAAAATATTTTTTCCAAATCCAAAACAGAAAAAAACATGGAGTAAACTCCATGTTTTTTTATTTTATGAATATCTGTCCACCTGCATCCCCTTGGGTGTATAGGGAATCTCTTGCAAATCATTATTATACACACCCTGAACATCCATCAATCGACGGTCCACCTCTTTATCCATCCGGCAACCGGCTGGTACATCCTTCGCATCCATATAGTACTCCCCGTCCAACTCCAAGTCACCAAAGGAAATATTTTCCTTTTTCATCATCCTGCGTAGTTTTTTACTCCGCTGTTTCTCGTTACTTATCGGTGCCACATATCCTGATTGCAATATATTTGCTATCGGTTCTACCCTCATAGACATCTCCCTATATGAATGTGCCTTCTGTATATCCTTCTATATTATATCATACAGGCCATAGGAATGCAAAATCCCCTTACCCTACTATGGGTAAGGGGAAAATTTAACTTATTCGTCAAATCCTGCATATTCCTTCATCTGCAAAGCTCCATATAAAGCATATTTGGGCTGATAGAATTTATTGTAAAGCAAGGGGTTACGCTCTTTTCTCCAGGAAAGATTATCAGTAAAGCCCCAGAATGTCAGGGAATCCATCTTGACCTTCCCTTCATCCACTCTCTGCAATAATCCATTAATCAGATTATAATAGTATTGTCCCTGCGCCTTCAAATTTTCCTCTGTGGCAGGTTTGATGCTGGGCCATGATCCCAAGCACACATCTAACTCTGTCAGATTTACCTTAAGTCCCAAGGAACCTAATCTTTCCACAGTCTTAAAATATGTATCCAGATCATCTTCTGTGTACAGATGGGCCTGGAAACCGATACCGTCAATGAGGTAATTGCCCTCCTCATCCTTCAGCGTCTGTACAAAATCGTACAAGGTCTCAGTCTTAAACTGCTCATTGTAATCATTATAATACAAATCAATATAATCAGGAGCATACTTGTCCGCATAGTAAAATGCATGCCACAGATAATCCTCACCGAT
Source organism: Lachnospiraceae bacterium (assembly GCA_017473665.1). GTDB lineage: Bacteria > Bacillota > Clostridia > Lachnospirales > Lachnospiraceae > Acetatifactor. Next base: position 4,373 of record JAFUKK010000282.1, on the reverse strand, counting down.
GGTCTTCAGCCACAGACAGTCACGCTTGGTGCCATCCTCCATCCATGCTTCATTTACTACGTCATAAGCATAGAAGCTTTCCAGATAGCCTTTTTCCTCAAGTAAAGTAAACACCTGGCTGATGTAACTGTCCATACGCTCCAGCATCACTTCCCTGCTTACCAAAGATTTCTTGGTGTCAAAATCCTCATAGAAAATCCAATTGGGAGTCTGGCTGTACCATACCAGAGTATGTCCACGCATTGCCATGCCATTATCCTTACACCATTTCAAAAGCTTCTCTGTGGTAGCATTGAACTTCACTACCAGTTCTCCCTTGGCCTTACTCTCCTGTAAATCCAGGATAGCATCCGGCTTTAAGTGGTTCTCAAAAGTAATACTATTGAAATGTGTTTTGATAATACTTTCACAATTCTTATTGGTAATCATATAGTCGGACAGACAAGTACCGGCCTTAATACCATACTTTCCAAACAGGCTCTGGAAGGTCTCGGTAATTACAGGTTTCTCTGCTTCTTCCTCTGTAGAAGTATCCTTGGCTGCATCATTTCCCTCAGTAGACTCATCCTGTGCATCAGCACTCTCTTCTGCCACATCAGTAGTAGCCTCTGTTTCCTGTGATATGCTCTGGTCCGCAGCAGGCTTATCATTTCCTTGTGCTCCGCAAGCAGTCAGTGAAAGCGCCAATACTGCTGCCAGGAACCCCATTTTCCATCTTCTCATCATTATAACTCTCCTTTTACAAAAATATCTTGCCTATTTATTATAACGATTGAAGCCGGGAAGATGCTTTCCATTTTTTGTGAACTTGTCTCTATTCCTTGCGGTTTGAAGAATATATACTTGTAGCACGAACGCCCACCTTCGTAAGTGCTTCGCACTTCCTCTCATAGCACGAACGCCCACCTTCGTAAGTGCTTCGCACTTCCTCTCATAGCACGAACGCCCACCTTCGTAAGTGCTTCGCACTTCCTCGGTGTTCGTTTGACTCACATGCCAGAAATAGAAAAGACAGGATATCACAAGCAAGCTTGCGTATCCTGTCTTTTCTATTTCTGGCGCGTTCGTGCTATTCGTTCATCTTTGCCAGCTTGGCAGCCTGGTCTGCTGCGATACAAGCATCAATAATATCCACGATATCACCGTTCATAATCTTATCCAGCTTATACAGAGTCAGGTTGATACGATGGTCCGTCACACGTCCCTGGGGGAAATTGTAGGTACGAATCTTCTCGGAACGGTCTCCGGTACCAATCTGGCTGCGACGCATCTCTGCTTCTGCATCATGACGCTGCTGCTGCTCGATGTCATACAGCTTTGCCTTCAGCAGGGCAAATGCCTTGGCCTTATTTTGCAGCTGGGACTTCTCTGTCTGGCTGTATACCACAATACCCGTGGGGTAATGGGTCAGACGCACTGCGGAGTCGGTGGTATTGACACACTGTCCACCATTACCGGAAGCACGCATTACGTCAATACGGATATCCTTCTCATCAATGACGATATCAATATCCTCATCTACCTCAGGCATTACCGCCACACTGATGGTGGAGGTATGGATACGGCCGCCGCTTTCCGTCTCCGGCACACGCTGTACACGGTGCACACCACTTTCATATTTCATCTTGGAGTAAGCGCCCTGACCGGTAATCATGAACTGCACTTCCTTCATGCCGCCGATACCGATTTCGTCCACGTTCATGGTCTCCACTCTCCAGCGCTGGCCCTCCGCGTAATGCACATACATACGGTAAATCTCTGCTGCAAACAAAGCAGCCTCGTCACCGCCTGCACCTGCACGGATTTCTACGATGACATTCTTTTCATCATTAGGGTCCTTGGGCAAAAGCAGTATCTTCAGTTCCTGCTCCAGCTCCTCCACGCGCTTTTTGCTGTCGCTTAAGGTCTCCTTAATCATTTCACGCATATCTTCATCGGATTCCTCATCCAGCATCAACAGGGAATCCTCAATATCCTGTTTACATTGCTGGTATTCCTTGTAAGCCTCTACGAGGGGAGTGAGGTCACTCTGCTCCTTCATGAGCTTACGGAATCTCTCCTGATTATTGGTGACAGTAGGCTCATTGAGCTCTCCCATAATCTCCTCAAATCGAATCAATAAATCTTCCAACTTGTCAAACATCTGTCTAACCATGCCTTTCCAAATCTATCTATATTACAGTATCCTGCTTCTATCTAATTATTCATGCCGAAATAGATTCCATGCACTACCCGGTCCAGTCCCGCATAGTCTTGTACCACCTGCACCTCTGCAAATCCTGCTGCCGTGAGCATTTCCTTCACTGCCTGTCCTTGGTCATATCCAATCTCCAGATACAGTCGTCCGCCCCGGTTCAGATAGGCTCCGCATTCTGCCGCAAGCCTACGGTAAAAGAACAGTCCGTCTTCCTTGCCATCCAGTGCCAGCATGGGCTCATGGTCCCGTACCTCCGGCTCCAGAGTCTCAATCACTGCCGTAGCAATATAGGGAGGATTGGACACAATGATATCAAACTTCCCTTCCACAGGAGCAAACAAATCCCCCTCTAAAAAGGTGTATTCCAGTTCCCTCTCCCGTAACAGTGTTTCTGCGTTACGACCAGCCACAGCAAGTGCCTCCGGGGATATATCCACACCTACACCGGTACAGTCATTGGAATAATGAAGAATACTCAGCAGGATGCAACCGCTACCGGTACACACATCCAATACCCGCATACCACTTTGTAATTCCCTAAGGACCTCTTCCACCAGTATCTCTGTATCCTGTCTGGGAATCAGTACTTTATCGCTGACCGCAAATTCCAGTCCCATGAATTCCTGTACACCCGTAATGTGTTGCAAGGGGATACGGCCGGCACGTTTCTGCACCAGTTCCTGATAGGTCTCCTGCTGCTTAGGTGTCACTTCCCGGTCCCCATGGACCAGCAAATCATTACGATTAGTACCGCACACATGCTCCAGAAGCAATCTGGCATCCAGAGCCGCTTCCTCTATTCCGGCACAGGTCAATAGTTCCTGTCCCTGTACGTAACATTCTCTGTAGGTCATGCCTGTCCCTCTGCCTCTGCATCATCCACGCTTTGAGTATCCGCATGAGACGTATCCTGTGCCGCAATTGCGTTCTCAGCTGTCACTACAGGCTGGTCATCCTCTTCATCCACTACTTCGCCGCGCATCATAGCCTCTTCTAACAGCAGAGCTTCCTCTGTCAGTTCCTCCGGCTTATATCCAAAATGCTCCTGTAAATATGCTCTCCAATCAAATACTGCCTCTACTGCAGCAATACCCACCTCTACCATGGTCTCATCCGGTTCCTTGGTGGTCATACGCTGAATCATCATACCCGGTGCAGACAGCATTCTAACCAAAATATTATCCGTTCTGCCTGCCAGGCGGATAATCTCATAAGAAATACCTGCTACCACCGGCATCAATGCTACACGAATTAAAACTCTGTAAAAAGGGTTCTCCACGCGAATAAAGAAAAATAGTACAATGCTTACGAATAATACAAAAAACATAAAGCTGGTGCCGCACCTCTTGTGCAGACGGGAGCTCCTCATGGCATTACGTACAGTCAGGGGCCTGCCCTTCTCAATACAATTAATACATTTGTGCTCTGCACCATGATACTGATACAAACGTCTGATATCCTTCATCCAACTGATTGCCCAAACATAAAAAACAAAAATAGTAATACGCAGTACACCTTCAATAATCGCCATCAAAGAACGATTACGGACAAATCCGTCAAAAAGCGATGCCACATAATAAGGCAAAACAATGAATATACCAATAGCCAGAACCAGAGAAATGACAGTCACAATAGTAGTCATTAGTTTCTCGCCGTTACCGCCGCTAAGCTTATCCAACGCTTTATCAAACTTGGTCTCCTGAGCATCCTCTTCTTCATAAAATGCAGTAGAATGATTCAATGACCTCATACCCAGCGTCAAGGAATCAATAAACTGAAAGATACCTCTGATAAAGGGAAGCTTCTTTAGTACACTACCTGCCAGCAGTTCCTTATGAGTCTCCACCTCCACATCAATCTCACCGTCAGTCCGTCTCACCGCCACCGCATATTTATCCTGATTTCTCATCATGATGCCTTCCAGTACAGCCTGTCCGCCGATTCCGGAATAACGCTTGCATTTCTTTCTAGCCATAATACAAACCCATCTTTCTTATCAAAAAACACTACTAATTCGTATAAAGGAAAAGGTTGAGATAGAAATACCTCAACCCTTTAATAAACAACTTATTTGATGCCGTATTTCTTGTTGAACTTATCAACACGTCCATCTGCTCTGGCAGTCTTCTGCTGACCAGTGTAGAATGAATGGCACTTGGAGCAAACTTCTACGTGG